>WTIB01000185.1:8781-10273 GCA_011522905.1 Crocinitomicaceae bacterium
TTTTGTTCAGATAAGAGTTAAAATATCTTTGAGTTTTTAGTAGTTTGATAGTTAGACGCATTTGTTTTTATAAAAGTTGCATCAATAAAAAAAAGCGTAGAATTAACTACGCTTCATATTGTTTGATAAGGGTTCAACAATGAGGTATTACTGAGCCCTGCCAATAGACGTTTTTATTTTTTTAAGAGTTGCATGACTTCGTAAATATTCTAATGAACTTATTGTTACTTTTAAGGCATGAAGCAAATAATTTCTATTTTTTTATTGTTTATCGGGTTCAACATTGCAGCTCAAAAAAATAATCCGAAAATCATAATCGGTATTGTTATTGATCAAATGTGCTATGACTATCTATATAGGTTTCAAAAGAATTATTCAAAAAAGGGATTTAATGAAATAATGAAAAATGGCACCAACTGTAGAAATGTGGAATACAACTATATTCCGACTTACACGGGACCAGGACATGCTTCAATATATTCAGGTACAACTCCAAATAATCATGGGATCGTTGCAAATAATTGGTATGAGAGAAAATCTAAGCAACTCGTTAATTGCGTTGGTGATTTATCCTTTCAATCTGTGGGGACAGATTCTGATTATGGCCAATGTTCCCCAAATCGTATGAAAAGTTTTACAGTTACTGATCAACTCAAATTAACGTACCCAGATTCAAAAGTAATTTCATTATCAATAAAAGACCGAGGTGCTATTTTACCTGGAGGACATAAAAGTGATGGATCTTATTGGTTTGATTACCAGTCCGGAAAATTCATCACAAGTTCCTATTTCCGAAGTAAGCTACCTGAATGGTTAACACGTTTTAATGAAAATAAGAATTGCTTTACATATGCAAAAAAGTGGATTCCAATTCTTGATGAACAAGAATACAGCTCAGAAGATAAAAGTGATTATGAAGTAATTCTTTCCGGGAAAACAAATTCGCAATTCCCGTACGATATTGAAAAATTGATGTCAATAAATAACAATCTGAGTGCCTTTACGGTTTCTCCATTTGCCAATACATTACTCACGGATTTGGCAATTGAAGCCATTCAAAATGAAGGTTTAGGAGACGGCGATGAAACGGATATGATATGTATTAGTTACTCTTCTACAGATATTGCCGGTCATGCATTCGGGCCTTATTCAAAAGAAATAGAAGACATGTATATTCGCTTAGACCATGATATTTCAAGACTTATAAAATTTTTAAATAAGAAATATGGCAAGAAGGGATATGTCTTATTCATGACTGCCGATCATGGCGTAGTTCCTGTTCCTAAACAGCTGAGCGATTTAAATCTACCTGGCGGATATGTTTTTGTGGATTCACTGGAACAAAAATTGAAAGAGAAATCGAAACTTGCTTTCGGAGCAGATCTTATTGAAGAAATCATAAATTTAAATATCTATTTAAATCATCAAAAAATTGATTCTCTTCAAATTGAAAAAAAGGATGTTGAATCATTAATAAAAAATGAAGTCATCC
>WTIB01000028.1 GCA_011522905.1 Crocinitomicaceae bacterium
TTGTAAATTCTTGGTTTTTCGCAAATTTAATTTTGCTTTATCCCAGTATTTATCCATTTCCGTTAAGGGCATACTTTCTATTTCTTTATTATCCTTTTTTATGAGCTTTTCCATAAGCTGAAAGCGGGCTATGAATTTTTGATTTGTTTTTGACAGGGCAGATTCTGGAGATAAGTCAATAAATCTTGCATAGTTGACTAATGAAAAAAGGAGGTCTCCAAATTCTTCTTCCATCTTATTGCTGTTTGTATTCATTTCCGCCTCAAATTCATTCATTTCCTCCTTCACCTTTTTCCAAACGTCCTTTGCTGTTTCCCATTCAAATCCAATCCCTTTTGCTTTTTCTTGAATTCGGGTTGCTTTAACTAAAGCCGGAAGAGATCCAGGTACCCCTTCAAGAACAGATGTTTTACCTTCTTTTAGCTTGAGTTTTTCCCAGTTCTTTTTAACCTCCTCCTCATCTTCAACCTGAACATTACCATAAATGTGTGGATGTCTATGAACCAGTTTATCACAAACTGTATTTATTGCATCTTCAATATCAAAGGCTTTTTTTTCACTCGCTATTTTGCAATAAAAAACCATATGCAATAGCAGATCTCCGATTTCTCCTTTAAGCTCTTCAAGATTTTTGGCGGTGATGGCATCTGCAAGCTCGTATGTTTCTTCAATTGTCAAATTTCTTAAAGATTCAAAGGTTTGCTTTTGATCCCAGGGGCATTTCTCCCTCAAATCATCCATGATGTCCAATAATCTTTTAAACGCAATAAGTCTTCTATCCATTATGATACAAATGTAATATTAATCATATTGAATGCTTAACTTTGGTAAAGTGAAAAAGGCACTTATTATCTTATTTTTAGTATTGAATGTATTTCAATTTGAAAGTCAAATAAGTGAAGGATTCGAGTTCAGAATGAAATCTGGATTTTTGCTAGCACACAGGGGAGTACTTTCACATTTGCCTGTGCAAACTGCTTTAGCCTCAGAACTTTCTTATTTCAAGCATTTAAAAGACGAAAAATCTTGGACCAAGAAATTGAATTACCCAACCGTTGGTGCAACATTTTTCTATGGTTCAGTTGGTAATAATGAAATATTAGGTAGGTATACTGCCTTGTATGGATTTGCAGATATTCCCATATTTTTAAAACATCAATTTGAACTTAACTGGCGTTTTGGTACTGGTTTAGGATATACGAACCGAATTTATGATCCAATATTTAATCCAAAAAATATGGCAATCAGTACGCATTTAAACGCTATGATTGTAATGGGAGTAAAATCTGTTTATCGCTTTAATAGGAGTAGTCTTTCTTTGGGAATTGATATGACCCATTTTAGTAATTGTGCGTTTAATATTCCCAATTATGGAATCAATATGCCATACGTGTCTATGAGCTATGCACGAAGCCTTAGACAAGATTCTATTTCTTCGGTGAGAAAACAAATTATGCAGTACAAAAGACTGTATTTTGGTGCTCATGGAATATTCTCACTACAGGAGATTAACCCACATGGTTCCCGAAAATACCCAGTATTTGCAATAAGTGCTTTTGGAAGATATTATTTTCAACAGAAGGCAGGTGTGGAATTGGGCATGGATATTATTTCGAAACAGTCAATATTTGATTTTGAGCCTCAAGTAGATAAGAGTCAGTCTAGTATTTTACAATTGGGGATCTATTCTGGTTATATACTACCGTTGAATCATTTTCATTTTTTCTTCGGAATGGGAGCCTATGTACGTGATCGCTATAGACCCAATGGACTCTTATACCATAGAATAGGGTTTAGATATCAACTTTCTAATGGATTTTATGGGAATATGACATTAAAATCCCACTGGGCGAAAGCGGATTACATGGAAGCTGGTATTGGATATTTGTTTAATTATAATAGAAGATAATTGACAAGAAATACGAATACATATCGAATCAGTTTATTGATCATTACGTTGTTTCTATGTTCGTTGTATTCGTGCAAGCCACCAAATGAGAGGAATTGTTTTAAAGGTGCAGGAGAAAGTGATTCGCTCATTGTTGAGTTACCGCATTTTAGTAAAGTAGTTTTAGATGAGCATATGACATTTGTCCTTGTTCAAGATACAGTCGAAAAAGTCAGGATATATGGTGGAGAGAATCTTTTAAATCACATTGTCCTAAATACAGATAATTCAGAGGAAGTAATAATTTCAAATGAAAATCGGTGTCGCTTTCTGAGATATAAAAACAATGAAATACTTGTCTATATTCATTTTATACATCTTGATGAGCTGATATATAATGGTTCGGAGACTTTAAGCAATGATGGTGTTTTGCAATTAGATGACATTCAGATTACTACCACAGGAGCGGCAGGATCAATCAACCTAAACCTTACAGCCAATGAGATTTATAATTATAATGAGCTAGGCTGGCCTGATCTTACCCTTTCTGGATCTTGCAATTTCCTTCGGTCCGAAATACTAGGAAATATGTATATCAATTCAAAGAACTTATTGGTCAATGAATCAATTAATTACATATCTCGGGCAGGGACCTTATCGAAGATTAACGCAGATGGATGTGAATTGAAGGTTGAATTGTCTGGCACGGGTGATTTGTGGTATTATGG
>WTIB01000063.1 GCA_011522905.1 Crocinitomicaceae bacterium
GAATCACCAAAACACAATACATCAACATGAGTTTCCGATATTGTCAACGGCGCAAGAGGCTGACTGACCTGAATACTGTCTGTAAAAACACATCCATTCGTGTCACTAATTTCCACCACGTAAAGACCAAATGTTAAGCTATCAATATTTGATTCCGATCCAGTTGTTCCTTCAATCCAATTATATGTGTAGCCGGGAGTTCCTTCACTTGCAAAAACAAATATTTCTCCATCGTCACCACTGTTACACGAAACATTCACTACTGAGTCTATTGATTGAATCGCTATGGGCTCAGTAATTATGACGGTATCCATGATTTCACATTGATTAGAGTCCAATATTGTAGCTATATATTCACCCGCAGGAATATCAAAAAGTGTATCAGAGCTAAATAATCCAGGCGTCCAGCTTACTTGATAAGGTGGGATGCCACCAGAATAATTAACAAAAACTGAACCATCACTCGCTCCAAAGCATGACACGTTAGATCCATTATAATCACTTAATATTCCGGTATTTGAGTTAAGAGCAGTCGGTTCTGTAATTTCAAATTCATAAAAACGATCACACCCACTTTGGTCAATAAGCTGAACTACAAATGTATCAGGAGGAAGTTGGGTTAGAATAGTGTCAGTCGAGAGGTTGGACCATAAAACGTCTATAGGCTCAAGTCCTTGCGGAGTAATGGCAATAATACCGTTATCGAAACCATTACAAGTAACATTAACCAATGAATCCAGGACCAATGAAGGAGCTGGTTCAATAACAACAGTATCCAATAGTAAATCATATGCACATGTACTGTCACTTAATGTGATGAGAAGAGAATATACCCCTGCGTCATCAACTGTAATATCCGGAATTACCGGATTTGCAACTGATGAAATGAAACCATTGGGCCCTTGCCAATCATAAGTGACAAAGTCCGATACTGGCGCAATAAAAGTAATGGTATCACCTTCGCAAAGTGGTTGGTTGTGTGAAATTTCAATCTCATCACAATTTGGAGAAAAAACAGTGACGACATTTGTAGTAGCTGTAGGGCAACCGTTTGCATCATATAGGTCCGAAACACCTCCGTTATCAAAAGCATTACCAGATATTGAACCATTACCAAAGATGTATGCCTCATTTTCCAAAGTGGAGTCACAATCTAAAATGATACAATCATCAACAACTTGAACACTAAATTTAACAGTCGCGCTGTCTGCACCATTAGGGGAGTTTTCCATCGTTCCTCCAAGTGAAGCATCTGCAAAATTGTTCACTCTAGTACGAATAATTCTATTCACGGCATCATATTCGGCTTGATCATCACCTACAACGTCGGTTTTTGGTCCAATGAAAGGACCGTTCATATATTCAATGGTATTTGGAATATATTCGGTTCGAATATTCAGCGTAGTTTCCATGTAAGTATCCAAAGAAATATCGGAGCCGATATTTTTACCGGTTACGGTATATTCTAATATGTCGCCTGGTTCTGCTGGAGGCCCATTGAGGTCGTCGATAAAAACCGTGGCTCTCAAATCTGGTTCATAAATATCAATAGCCGACGTTATAACTCTTGGCAGTATGGCATCCTGAGTGGTCACTACACGGATAGTGGCAGAGTTGGCTGCATTTCCGATATAGGTAAAGGCGGAATTGTCAGGTATAAAAATACCATTATCAAAACCGAGCATATTGTTATAGCTTGGATTTCGGAAGGGTGTCAGAGTACCACCACTGGTGATAGTACTGTTAAAGAAATCTGACGGTGTTCGAAGTGGGTCAGGAACATCTAAGAATCCACCAGCTCCATCGAATTGAAAACGATCACCCTGAATACCACGATCTCCCTCGTAAGCCACAACACCCAATTCAAAACTAACAGGACCAACCGTTGGTGTTAAAAATCCAGAAATAGGAATGTCAAGATTATTTTGACCACTGACATAACCCATACCGTCAAAAACAGTTAGGTTTCTCATGGATTCAAGTTGGTTACTGTAAACAACAACAATTGTCCATGCACCGAAGAGATTTTCATCACCTGTTTCTGACGAAATATTTGCTATCGTAAATCTACCGTTACCTCCTGAGGCCTGAACTAAAGGCGTGATGTTTTTGAAACAGTAATAACCAGGCATCGCAAAAAAAGGATTTCCGGGAATATCCAAAACATCTATTGTTTCATCGGCAGTCATGTTTTGATAGAAAAAATTACCAAGTTTGATTTTGATTTGATTTCTATTTACATACTGGGTAGTATTGGGTTGTACTCTTGCACTCCAGTATAATCCTGCAAATGAGACCTCACTACAGGCTGGAAGGGCCAGACTATCACTAGAAGACATCCAAGTAGATGGGTCTGTATCGATATCAACATACTCCATTACTACTCCGCCACTTTGATTGTGATTGCCATTTGGTGGAAACTGGTTTTGAAATGTTGCACAATTATTATTTGATGCATTACATGTGAGAGCTACATTTGATATCATTTGTATACCACCTTTCTGGTTGGTTTGATAACGAACATTGAAGGGGGAAACCACTTGACTTTGACCATTAAATATCACGCATAGCATGACCAAAAACAAGATTGTTGATCCGCTTTTAAATTC
>WTIB01000027.1 GCA_011522905.1 Crocinitomicaceae bacterium
TCATGCAGAAAAGTGAATAATGACTGTAATGTTTCTGAATACCCAAATGCCCCTGACAAAGATTGGTTTGCAAGCCACGGAGGAAGTGGTGAAGAATCACACGGCCATTTTATTCTAAGCTGTGAGGATGGTGGGTTTTTACAAGTTGGAGAGACTGGATTTGTTCCAAATTCAGCCAAAATACTTGTGGTAAAAACGGATCAAAATGGGGTATTATTGTGGAAAAAAGAATTCTCAGGAGGGACGGGTCATAATTTGGGTAATGCGGCTTATGAAACTGATGATGGCTATCTCATTTGTGGCGCATTAAATGAGAATAGCGCCCTTATAAAGCTTAACAAAACAGATGGGGGACTTATTTTTGAAAAGGTACATGACAACGGAGGGAGTGATGCTTTTGAGCACCTTGAAGTTACTCAAAATCAAATCATTGCTGTGGGTTATGCTCAAGCTGAGGATAATGCGAATACCTTCTTCACAGGAGGTCAAGGATATGTTACGTTCATGGATTTAGCCGGAAATATTACCAACCAATTGAATATTATAGATGAAATGGCGCAAGCGTACAGAATCAAAACGCTCGGGGATGGTTTTGTGATTTCAGGATTGACTCAAGGGGCCTCAGACTATAAATTGATAAAAATCAATATTGATGGAAATGTAATGTGGAGCAAAACATTTGGTGGTTCCAATTCGGATCATTGTTTTGGAATGGATCTATCGGCTGATGGTTCAATTTATCTTACAGGCCACACACTATCAGGAACAGAAAATTGGGATACTTATACGATGAAGGTCGATGGTTTGGGAAATCAAATTTGGGAGTCAAAACAAGGGAATCCAAGAGGTTTTGACCCAAAGTATATTCACGATGAAGCATGGGGAATTAGGGCTACCAGCGATGGCGGTTGTGTTGTAGTTGCGGGTACTGGTGATGAATATGGTTCATATAAAAGGCGTTGCGGAAATGAAGGTGATAACTCCAATGTTTGGCATGTTTATTTAATCAAGTATGATGCGCAGGGTAATGTTGAATGGCAAAAAACCTATGGAGATCCTGAGGGCGGGAGTTGGGCCGGTGAAGACGTAAGCATTACCTCCAATAGTGTCGTTGTTGCGGTTGATAATGGCTCTTTTGGCTTTCTCAAAACATTTCCGTTTTAAATTTAATTTAATCAAAATTCATACTTATTTGTTGTAGGTATATTATGCCTTGTGACAATAATTCCAAAAAGTATTCTTTTCCAGCTTCATTGGATTTCATAGAATCAAGAATTCAGGCTATTGACCCAATCAAATATGCCTCGACACGTAATTTCGAGAATGGTGCTTTGACCTTGTTGGGGCCTTATATTTCGCGAGGGGTTATCTCTACAAAAAGAATTATGAATCATGTTTTTTCTTTAGAACTCGGATGGAATGCTACAGAGAAATTAATTCAAGAGCTTGCATGGCGAGATTATTGGCAGCAGGTTTGGATTGTAAAGAAAAATCAGATTGAAAGCGATATCAATTTTGACCAAAAACCAGTATTGTATAATGATGCTGTTCCGTCGGCTATTATAAATGGGTCAACAGGAATAGAACTTGTAGATAATGCAATTCATTTATTCTATGAATCGGGTTATTTGCATAATCACATGCGAATGTATATTGCGGCTATATGTACAAACATTGGAAAGTATCACTGGAGACAGCCTGCAAAATGGATGTATGCGAATTTATTGGATGGTGATTTGGCGAGTAACCATTTAAGCTGGCAATGGGTAGCGGGTACGTTCTCCAATCGAAAATATGTAGCCAATCAAGAGAACATTAATAAATATTTTAATGGTAGTCAGCGAAACACATTTTTAGACCTCCCTTATGAAGCATTTGCCAACTTGAAGGTTCCAGCGATTCTTTTAGAAAATGAATCTTATATGATGGAGATGGAATATCCGGCATCTGTCAATATTGAATCTCTTGAGAATAAAAAAACATTGATTTATAATTATTACAATTTAGATCCTTGCTGGCACAAGGATGAAGATTTTCAGAGGATATTATTAATTGAGCCCTCTGTTTTTAATCGTCACCCCATAAGCCAAAAGTGCATGGATTTTGCGGTAAGTCTGTCAGAAAATATAGAAGGAATACAAATCGTAGTTGGAGAATTTTCTTCTCTAAATCAGCATATAGAGGAACAATACATAACATTCAAAGAACACCCGCTGAATCGTCATTATAAGGGTCAAGAAGAAGATAGAGAATGGTTGAGTTCTGTTGAAGGTTACTATCCTGGGTTTTTTAAATTTTGGAACAAGGTTAAAAAGGAAATAAAGTAGTGAGAGAGCCTTTAAATATAGTTTGGTTAAAAAGAGACATTCGCCTTCAGGATCATGAACCTTTTTTTGAGGCAGAAAAAAAGGAGATTGATTATTTACCTATTTATATTATCGAACCTTCAGCAATGAATTATCCTGATTTTTCAATGCGACACCTTCGCTTCGTTTATCATTCGATAATAGATATAAATAATTCGCTGGAAAAATTTAATCGTAAAGTACATGTCTTTTATGGAGAGGCTGCTGAAGTATTTGAGGACTTAACTTCTAAGTTTCATCTTTCAACTGTTTTTTCTTATCAAGAATCTGGTATACGAAATACCTGGAACCGGGATAAACAAATAAGAAAAATATTACAAGAGGTCCAGATTGAATGGAAAGAGTTTCAACGAGATGGTATACTGAGAGGGATTAAAAATCGATTGGATTGGGATAAGATGTGGTATCAGAAGATGAATACTCCAGTTATTAAAAACAATTATACTCCAAGCAAAAATTCAGGTTTTAAAAATAATTTCCCCTTACCTGCAAAACTTCAAGAAGAGCTTGAAGCGTATCCATCTCAATTTCAAAAAGCAGGTGAAACATATGCATGGAAATATCTACATTCATTTTGTCATGAACGAGGCTCCAACTACAATCGCCATATTTCCAAACCCAAGGAAAGTAGGAGGTCTTGTGGACGTATTTCTCCATACCTAGCCTGGGGAAATTTGTCCGTAAAGCAAGCTGTCCATTATATTAAATTCAACCCGAATTATGATAAAAACAAAGGGAATTTTAGGGGTATTCTAACACGTTTAAAATGGAGGTGTCATTTCATTCAAAAGTTTGAGGTAGAGTGTGATTATGAAACACTTTGTATCAATCGTGGATATGAAACGCTTTCTAATCAAAATTCCAATGATCACTTAAAGGCATGGAAAGAAGGTAAAACTGGGATACCTCTGGTAGATGCATGTATGCGATGTCTCATTCAAACGGGTTGGATTAATTTTAGAATGCGGGCCATGCTTGTATCAGTTTTATGTTTTCACTTGGATTGTAGCTGGAAAAAAGGGGTCTATCACTTAGCACAGCAGTTTTTAGATTATGAGCCGGGTATTCATTACCCTCAATTTCAAATGCAGGCAGGAACCACGGGGATCAATACAATTCGTATGTATAATCCCATTAAACAGTCCCAGGATCACGATCCGAGTGGTCATTTTATTAAAGAATGGGTTCCGGAGCTAAGGGAAGTGCCAGAAAATCACATCCACGAGCCATGGAAAATCACACCAATGGAAAAAGAACTGTTGGGAATCTCTTTTGATTATCCACATCCTTTGGTAGAGATTCAAGAGGCAGCGAAATTAGCAAGAATCAAAATATGGGGTCATCGAAAGAATAAAGAAGTAAAAGCTGAAAGTAAAAGAATAATTGCCATACATACAAGAAACAATGGAAGAAGAAAAAGCAGCTAACCTTGTCTTTCCTCACCAACTATTTGAGGATATTGAGTTACTCAAAAATGGTAGTGAGGTATATCTTATTGAAGAAGATTTGTTCTTCAGGCAATACAAATTCCACAAGCAAAAAATTGCATTTCACAGGGCCTCAATGAAGGCCTATCAAAAATATCTTGAAGATAAGAACATCAATGTTCATTATATTGAATCGATAGATTCTAGAAGTGATATTAGAGTTCTAATTAGTGAATTATATAATGAAGGCAAACAACAAATTAATTTTTATGACCCAGTTGATAACTGGTTATCAAAAAGAATCAATGAGTTCTCAGATCGAGTACGATTGAATATTCAAGAGACTCCATATTTCATAAATACAAATAATGATTTAAGCACTTTTTTTCGAGCAGACAAAAAGTCTTTTTTCCAAACCACATTCTATAAGCAGCAGAGGGTAAAACACAATGTCCTTTTAGAAAAAGATGGTGCTCCTAAGGGAGGGAAGTGGACCTATGATATAGACAACAGAAAAAAATATCCTAAAGACAAGATACCTCCCCAAATAAAATTCCCTGAATCAAGTAAGTATTGGAACGATGCAACTGCATATGTTAAAAGGCATTTTATGGATTGTCCGGGGGACCTTAATGCCAAACGTATATATCCCATCACCTTTGAGGAAACTAGAGTATGGATGGAGGATTTTTTTGAGGAGCGCTTTGAGGAGTTTGGAATTTATGAAGATGCCATAGTAAAAGAAGAGATTATTTTGAACCATAGCTTACTCTCTCCACTTATGAATGCCGGCTTGATTTCTCCGAAAGAGGTAATTAATCAAAGTTTATTGTTTGCCAGAAAGAAAGACATCCCCTTAAATTCCTTGGAGGGCTTTATTCGTCAGATTATGGGTTGGAGAGAATTTATAAGGGGGATGTATGTTTGCAAAGGAAGCTATTCTCGAACCCAAAACTTTTGGGGCTTTGATCGAAAAATACCTCAAAGCTTTTATGATGGAACCACAGGTATTGAGCCCGTAGATGATACGATTAAAAAAGTTTTAGCTACAGGTTATTGCCACCATATTGAGCGGCTAATGATACTCGGAAACTTCATGCTGCTTTGTGAATTTCATCCTGATGAGGTTTATCGTTGGTTTATGGAATTGTTCATTGATGCTTACGACTGGGTAATGGTACCAAATGTTTATGGGATGAGTCAATTTGCGGATGGAGGTACTTTTGCCACCAAGCCATACATAGGTGGGTCGAATTACATTAAAAAAATGAGTAATTATGGAAAAGGACCTTGGACGGATATTTGGGATGGATTGTTTTGGCGTTTTATTTCTGTCAACCAAGAATTTTTCCTCAAGAACCCTAGAATGTCCATGATGGTACATTCTTTTAATAGAATGTCTGAGGATAAAAAAGCAATGCATCTTGATAATGCAGCTCAATTCTTAAAACAAATAGATAAGCAATAAACTAGGCTGAAAAATGTTTTTCAATTTGATTTTCAACGTATGAACGGACTTCTGCATGCTCAACTTCTTCAAGAACTTCTCCTAAGAAGGCTTTCACCAATAGTTCTTTGGCTGCTTTTTCAGATAGACCCCTTGAACGCAAATAGAAAACCGCTTCTTCATCCAATTGACCTGTAGTTGAACCGTGAGAACATTTCACGTCATCTGCATAGATTTCAAGTTCTGGCTTGGAGTTTACCGAACCTGTCTCACTTAATAAGATGTTTGCATTAGATTGGAAAGCATTTATTTTTTGAGCATCCTTTCTAACAAAAACTTTTCCATTGAAAACATTGGTTGCGGTATCATCAATGACTCCTTTGTATAGCTCCTTGGAGAAACAATGCGCTACTTTATGATCTACAGTGGTATGGTTATCACAGTGCGATTTCCCTTTTAAAGTATAGGCGCCATTCATGAATGTTTCGCAGTTTGAGCCATTCACAAGAATATTTAATTCATTTCTCGTTAATCGACCAGATAGTGAAAATGTATTTATAGAAAAAGAGCTATTTTTTGCTTGGTTCACATATTCTCTCTGTAAATCAAATGTTCCAATACCATTTTTTTGAATTTTATGGACATTCAAATGGCTATTTTCTTCAACATCAATGTAGGTAGATACATTTGTAAAGCATGAGCTTTCTTCACTTCCTTGAAAGTTTAAAATCAGTGTTCCTTTCGACTCTTTATTGCATTTCACAAAAATTCTAGGAAAAAGAACCGAATTATCATTGTTTATAAAAATCAATTCTATTTCACGATGAATCTTTGAGTCAAATTCGATTTCGATGGCAGCTGTACAATACAAAATATTTAGGGCATCAAAAGCATCGTCGGCACTTTTAGTGGGTAATTCATCCCACGATGTTTTTACTCCTTTAATTTGTTTTTGGTCTTTTTTTATGAATCCATTTGAAATAATGAGCTTCTCAGCATTTGCTGATATAGGATTGAACGAATCAAAATCGTCTATTGATTCATCGAATGTAAGCTTGTTGATTCCATTTACACTCGTATATTTCCATCTCTCATTTCTTCGTGTTGGGAAATCAGCGGTCTCTAGAATAGCTTCTGCTTTTTCCCGAGCTTCATTGGAAATAGGTAGAATAGAAGGACTCAACTTTTCCCTGAGAATATCAAATTTAGATTGTGTAAGCACCCCTTCCATTTTTAACCAACTTGAGATTCTGCTTTAATCCAATCATATCCTTTCTCTTCAAGCTCTAGGGCTAAATTTTTATCCCCTGTTTTTACAATTCGTCCATCATAAAGCACATGTACATAATCTGGCACAATGTAATCTAGAAGTCTTTGATAATGTGTAATAACAATAGATGCATTTTCAGGAGATTTGAGAGAATTAACTCCTTTCGCAACGATACGAAGTGCATCAATATCCAATCCAGAATCTGTTTCATCCAATACGGCAAGTTTTGGATTTAGCATCGCCATTTGGAATATTTCGTTTCTCTTTTTTTCGCCTCCAGAGAATCCCTCATTAACAGACCTTGAAGCTAGACTGCTATCTAATTCAACAATCTTCGATTTTTCTCTCACGAGAGCCATGAATTCTTTTGCTGAGATTGGGTTTTCACCGTTAGCATCTCTGATTTCATTGATTGCTGTTCTTAGAAAGTTGACATTTGATACACCTGGAATTTCAACGGGGTATTGGAAAGCCAAAAACAATCCTGCTCTCGCTCTTTCCTCAGTTGACATCTCAAGTAAATCATCTCCATCAAAAGAAACTTCACCGTTTGTTATCTCGTATTCCTCTCGACCCGCCAATATGCTAGCCAAGGTGCTTTTACCAGCTCCATTAGGGCCCATTATGGCATGAATTTCTCCTGCTTTGACATTCAGACTTAGTCCTTTGAGGATTTCTTTTCCCTCTATTGTTGCGTGTAAATTTTTAATTTCAATCATAACTTCATTTTTAGCCCACAGATCCTTCGAGGCTAATGGCTAATAATTTTTGTGCTTCTACTGCAAATTCCATAGGTAGCTGATTTAATACCTCTTTGCAATATCCATTAACGATGAGACTGATGGCTTTTTCTTCTGAAATCCCCCTTTGCATGCAATAAAACAGCTGGTCCTCCCCAATTTTAGAGGTCGTTGCTTCATGCTCAATTTGCGCACTTGGATTTTTACATTCGATGTATGGAAATGTATGTGCACCACAGTGGTCGGTCATCAATAATGAATCACACTGAGAAAAATTTCTTGCGCCATGCGCATTTTTTTGGATTTGTACCAATCCTCGATATGAATTTTCTGAATCTCCAGCGGAAATTCCTTTTGAGATAATCGTACTCTTTGTTCTTTTACCTAAATGGATCATTTTGGTTCCGGTATCAGCTTGCTGATGGTTGTTCGTTACCGCTACGGAATAAAATTCACCAACCGAACCATCACCTTTGAGAATACAAGAGGGATATTTCCAGGTTACTGCAGAACCAGTCTCCACTTGTGTCCAAGATATTTTTGCATTGGTTTCACAAATGCCTCGTTTTGTCACAAAGTTGAAAACTCCACCAACACCATTTTCATCTCCAGGGTACCAATTTTGAACAGTTGAATATTTAATTTCAGCATCTTTCATTGCTTTCAATTCAACCACAGCTGCGTGGAGTTGATTTTCATCTCGTTGAGGAGCGGTGCATCCTTCGAGATAGGATACATAAGAACCCTCATCGGCAACAACGAGTGTTCTTTCGAATTGCCCCGTACCTCCGGCATTTATTCTAAAGTAAGTGGAGAGTTCCATCGGGCATCGGACACCTTTCGGGATGTAGCAAAATGAACCATCTGTAAAAACTGCTGCGTTAAGGGCAGCATAAAAGTTATCTGTATTTGGGACAACAGTGCCCATGTGTTCTCTTACGAGTTCTGGGTATTCTTGCACAGCATCTGAAAATGAACAGAAAATGATTCCCAATTCCTTCAGCTTTGATTTGAATGAAGTAGCGACCGATACGGAATCCATTACAAAATCTACAGCTACACCGGTTAATCTTTTTTGCTCTTCTAATGAAATACCAAGCTTAGACATGGTTTCCTTCATTTCAGGATCCACATCCTCCCAAGACTCATATTTTTTCGTTTGCTTGGGAGCAGCATAATAGGTTATATTTTGAAAATCAGGTTTTTCGTATTTGACGTGAGCCCAATTCGGCTCTGTCATTTTTTGCCAAATAGAAAAGGATTTCAAACGATAATCCAATAACCATTCAGGCTCATTTTTTTTGGCAGAAATGAGTCTAATTATTTCTTCGTTAAGCCCTTTAGGAACTTTTTCGGTTTCAACATCGGTTACAAAACCAAATTTGTAATCTTGGTTGTCTAAATCCTTTGCGAGTTCATTTTCCGTGTATTGAGCCATTCTTGTACTTCTTTATTAAACTGAAAAAGATTCTCCACACCCGCATGTCCGATCGGCATTAGGGTTTTTAAATACAAAACCTTTACCATTCAATCCTCCTGAAAAATCTAATGTTGTTCCTAAAAGATACAGGTAGCTCTTTTTGTCAACAACAACTTCAATTCCGTTGTCTTGGAAGCTTGAATCACCCTCTTTTTTCTCGTTATCAAAAGTGAGCTGGTACATAAGACCAGAGCAACCCCCTCCTTCAACACCCACTCGGATAAAGAATCCAGACTTCCCTTCATCGTCCATTAGTCTTAAGGCTTGTTTCTTTGCTGTATCCGTAACCGTAATCATTTTTATTTAGATTAAATTTAAATAACCGATCAAATCAGTGCAAAAATACTACATTTTGATGATTGGCACAACATTTCCTTCTTCATATAGAATTGTAAACATTTCAAGTTCTATCTTGTTTTAGCCATATGTCACACAAAACACTTATTATAGGAGGAACGAAGGGTATTGGAGCCGCAATTTTAGAAAAATTACCTCAAGAAGAATGTATAATTATTTCCAGAAATCATTCTGATAAGTCCAATCACATTACTTGTGATGTGCTCCATGATGATTTGCCTGATATAGATGATTTACAAGGTTTGGTGTATTGTCCTGGAACCATCAATCTAAAGCCTTTTCATCGTTTGACAAAAGAGGATTTCATTGACGACTACAATACCAATGTTTTAGGTGCGGTACGGGTTTTACAGCACTATTATCGAACTTTAAGAAAGAACAAGGGCTCTGTTGTCCTTTTTGGTACAGTGGCTAGTCAACAAGGCATGTCATTTCATGCCTCTATTGCGGCTGCAAAAGGAGGTTTAGAAGCTTTGGGTAGAAGCCTAGCAGCAGAATGGGCACCAAATATTAGAGTCAATATTATTAATCCATCTTTGACAGATACTTCATTAGCTGAAGGACTATTAAACACAGATCAAAAAAGAGAAAATGCAGCCAATCGCCACCCTTTGCAAAAAATTGGTTCTCCGGATGATATCGCACAAGCGGCATTATTTTGCCTTGAGAATAACTGGCTAACTGGACAAACCATAGGTGTAGATGGTGGAATGTCGACCATAAAATAGGTCTTTTTAGAATCCATATCTTTGCTATCTCAATAATGGATTTATGAATGAGTTAGAGCTTTTCTTTTTGAATTCTGGAACCTCTTGGATGTTTGCCAGATTGCTACCACACATTTTTTTGTTGATAACGAGTATTCTTTTGGTTCTTCTTCTTCGGAAGTACAGGTTTAAATCATTAATAATCGATATAGCTCTTAAAAGTGTATTGGTAATTTCAATTTCATCGATTTATTTTATTTACAATCCCATTTACATAGGAGATATTTCGAATATGTCGAGATCACAGGGTTATTCTCAAGAATATAAAGCTCCAAAAGGCATCAGGGTATACGTACT
>WTIB01000053.1 GCA_011522905.1 Crocinitomicaceae bacterium
ATTATATACATAGTATATAAAAAAACGTTGAGGAATTATCTAGCCATAATATTTTTAATTGCATTTGGGAATGTTCATTCTCAATTGGTGACGGGAACGACAATGTCTCCCCTTGCACTTGTGCAGAACGTTTTATTGGGACCGGGAGTTACAGTTTCAAATATTTTATACAATGGTAGCCCAGCGGCCTTAGGTTCTTTTCAAGCGACAAATACAGTTTTAGGCATTGATGAAGGAATTGTCCTCACCACAGGGACGGTCATCGATAATGGAGATGGCCCACAGGGGCCCAATAATCAGGCTGGTGCAGGAATGGACAATAATATTGGTGGTTCTGCATTGCTCTCTAACCTTATCAGCGGTACCCAAACCTATAATGCGGGAATTTTGGAATTTGATTTTATTCCTTATTCAGATACAGTTCGATTTAAATATGTTTTTGGGTCTGATGAATATCCTGAATTTGCCCCTCCCAATAGCTCAGGTTTTAATGATGTTTTTGGATTTTTTATTTCTGGGCCGGGAATTAATGGTATTCAGAATATTGCCCAACTACCTAATGGAGGAGGTGTGGTTTCTATCAATAATGTGAATGCAATCACAAATGCGCAATACTACAATTACAATGGAGATGGTGGGACGCCCCCCTATGACTCAAACCCAATGTATATTCAATATGATGGTTTTACGGATGTACTTGAAGCTGTTTCTCAGGTAGAGTGTGGACAAACCTATCATCTTGTTATAGCCATTGCTGATGTAGGAGATGGCCAATGGGATTCTGGGATTTTTCTTGAAGCGAATAGTTTATCTTCTTTAACGCCAGTAGATATTTCATACGAACTCTCTAACCAGGTTTATTCTGAACCGAACTGGATGGCTGAAGGTTGTGTTACGGCAACAGTTACACTTGAGAGAGAAACGAATTTAAACAATTCGTTAACTATTCCTGTAAATGTTTCGGGCTCGGCAACAGATGTATTGGACTACAGTGGCATTCCCTCATCTGTTACTTTTAACCCTGGGGATTCTCAAGTTTCATTCACCATTAATGTTGTATTAGATGGTATTACGGAGGGTCAAGAGAATATCATTTTAGACTTCCCCTTATCAGATCCTTGTGGGAATATTACACCAGTTTCAATAGAACTTTTTATACAAGACATAGAGGAAGTGTCAGTCGAAATAAACAATCCAGAGGTAGGGTGTCCTGGTGAAAACATCGTTTTAACAACTGAAGTTTCCGGAGGTGTCCCGCCTTATACTTTTCTATGGAATGACAATTCAACCCAAAATAGCATAAGTATCTCTCCTACTGCAACAGGTGAATACTACGTTGAAGTGGTTGATGATTGTCTAAATCAATTTGCCTATGATACTGTGATTGTAACAGTTCCGGAATATGAACCTATTACTCTTATTACATCACCCGACATTGTCGAAATATGTCCTAATGTGGGTCAATACATTGGTGTAATTGCTTCAGGAGGTACAGGCAATTATGAATACACGTGGGAAGATGCTTCAAATCAGTTGATATCCACCCTAGATTCAGTTTTCATTTCACCTTTAACATCAACTTTTTTTATTGTGAATGTTAGTGACGAATGTGGAACCTTTGCAACCGATACAGTTCATTTCACTGTAAATAGCCCACCATTAGAGCTTACTGTTAGTCCGACCGTTTATTTATGTCCAGGAGATTCAACCTTGGTATCAGTATCTGCCTCAGGTGGTTTCGGATCTTATTACTACTATTGGCCCCATAGCGGAGACACAACGAATCAGGTTTGGGTAACGCCTTTTTCTACTTCGAATTACCAGGTCCAAGTATCCGATGATTGCCAAACCTTTAATGTATCTGGATCCATACAGGTTGTGGTGGTTAAACCAGATGCAAATTTTACAATTATAAGTGATCCAGTTGTAGAGAACCTCCCTATATCATTTCAAAATCTAACTACCAATGGTTATGTATATGAATGGTATTTTGGAGACGGAGGATATTCGGAGGACGTACACCCAAGCCATGCCTATGATGAACCAGGGATTTATGAGGTTACATTGGTTGCTACAGACTCAAAAGGTTGTATAGATAGTATTACCCTACCAATTCAAGTTTTCAAGGAGTTTTATATATATATACCAAATGCTTTTATACCTGATGGTGATCGATTTAACGAGGTTTTTTCGGGAAGCTTTATTGGTGTTAAAGAAATAAAGATTGAAATATATAATCGTTGGGGGCAAGAGGTGTTCAGTTCTACAGATATTAATTTTGAATGGGATGGAACATACAAAGGAAGAAGAGTTCAAAATGGGACATACGTTTGGAAATTGACTTACATTCCTGAAGACAGGGTTGATCGGGAACTCTATACAGGTCATGTTACAGTGCTCGACTAAAGCTTAAATATATCCCAAATGATATAGAGCGAAGACATCCATGGTTATGGCAACACTGAAATGTAAAGCAATCCCAGTAACAATAGAATTTTTTCTCAAACTAAGATAACCCAAGATTAAACCGGCAAAAATAGCACCGATTGTTTCTAAAAAAGGTTTTTGGAAATGGATCATACAATAGGGTATAACCATCACAAGTACAGAATAATCCCCGATTTCTTTCTTTAATCCATGAACCAAAAACCCCCGAAAGAAAAATTCAAGTGAAATAAACTGTAAAAAATAAAAGATTTCCCAAATCAATAAATTGGGGTATATGTGGTCTTCAGAAGATGGTCGGTAAAAGGGATATTTGACTAGAAATGATTCTTGTGTGGAAACCCAAAACACCAATGGGAACATAAATCCAAAAAAAACAAAAAAGATTTTAAGGTCTTTTTTAAAGTTATCCGATAAACGCCAACCAAAATCAGATATCTTTTGGTTTAGGATTAGTTTAATGGAAAGAATGGGAATTATCAGATAAAAAAATACTCTGCAAATGGTCCAATAAATAAGATCGAATAATTGTTTATCCTGCACATCGTTTCTTAGTTCCGTCAGATACTCCCCAATAGACGTAAGATGAACCAATTCTAAAAATAAAATAAGTTCATTAAAACTCGTCAGGTATCGAATAAAAACCAAACAAAGAGCAGAAAGCGCAATAACAAATAGCGCTTTTTTACTGACCTTTACCTCTTTAGTTAATTCCGCTAGGATTTGTTGAAAGACTTTTACTTTTTTTCGAATCAAATTAATCATTCGAAATAATCTCATACAACTCATTGAGATTAGGTGAAATAATCACCTCAATTCTCCTGTTTTTTGCCTTTTCTGTTTCTGATACAGGATAAAACTCTCCTCTACCGGCAGCCATCAATTGACTCGGGTTTACTTGTGAATTGGCTAATATAATTTCTACAACAGAGGTTGCTCTGAGCACTGAAAGCTCCCAGTTGTTCTTTGGTGAAGTGGATCTTGTAAGCTTATCAGAATCTGTATGACCTTCAACAATAATTTCTAAATCTTTTTCAGTTTCTAAGACCTGTCCAAGCTGAATAAGTGCATTTACCCCTTCTTGCTGCACAGTTGTACTTCCCGAGCTAAACAATAGCTTTTCTTCAAGACTTACATAGATTCGTCCATTTTTTTGCTCTACGGTCAGCCCCTGCCCCTCAAATCCTTTAAGTGCTTTTGCCACTCTTTCTTTTAGTAATCTGATTCCATCTTCTTTTTTCCTAAGCATTTCTTCAAGCTCGTTTACTCTTTTTTCTCTTTCGGAGAGGAGCTTTTCTTTTATTTTTAGCTCTTCTTCAAGCCCTAAAAGTGCATCTTCTTTTTCTTGTAATGATAAATTTTTCACTTTCAGCTCTGCCTGTAGCTTGGCCGTTTCCTTTGCGCTTAAGTTCTTTAAATTATCAAAGGAGCTTTCGAGCTCTTCGGCTTGCCTCTTGACAATTTTATATTCTCTATTAAGAAGCCTTAATTTTTCCCCCAACTCGGAAGTATCTTTTCTGAGCTTAATCAAGTCTTTATTTGCCAAATCAAATTTCATTTCCAATTCTTTCGCAAGACTTTCATAATCAAGACTCATTTTTTTGTACTTAGCGAGCTCCTCTGTGCAAGTCTTCTCTCTTTCTAATAATTCATTGTATTTCTTTGACGGAACACATGAAGTGCTAACAATGATTGATACCAAACCAATGATTCCAAGCTTAATATATTTCATAACAATGTGGCTTTTAACAAATGTCGAATTTTATGTCTCCTTATTAGGTACTTAAAACAATATTTTTGAACATGGTATATTTCATAAACTAGCTAATTCTTGCTTTTAATACCATTATTGTAGGGAGATTCATAAATTTGCAAACTAATTATTTGAAATGGCAGACAAAAAAATCAGCAAAAACCTGAAAAAAGCGATTATCGATGTTGGTTCGGGAGATCAAAAGAATATCGAAAAAGGATTAAAATTTATTTCTGAAAAAGGGTCACCAGAAATCATCAAAGATTTGGTTGAATTACTGATGAAATCAAAGGATGTTGTCTTGCGAAAAAAGATTGAAAATCTTTTATCGGACGTTCAAAAGGAGGAGGCTATTGAAATTATTATGGACCTTGTAAAAGACGACAAATATTCGACTGTTCGGACGAATATTTTGAACTCAATATGGAACAGTAAGCTTGATTATAGTAGATATATTGCCGATTTTGTGTTTCTAGCTATTGAGGGGGACTTAATGCAATCTGTTGAATGTTTGACGGCTATTGAAAATATGATGGGGCCTTTTGAAGAGCATCATTTATTAGAGGCTCAACTCTACTTAAAAGAATACCATTCTAATCGAATTAATGAAAGCAAACAAAAGAATGAAATTATTTCTGATATCGCATTATTCATAAAGGATCAAAATGAAGGGGTTGATGCCGACTTGCTATTAGAGTAGCTTCAGCAATTTTCATACTTTTGTTAAAATTATTTAAGACATGCTGCAATCAATGACTGGTTTTGGAAAAAGCAATGCTCTTTTCGATTCTAGAAAGGTTTCCATAGAAATAAGAACCTTGAACAGTAAGGGGCTCGATCTGAATATGAAAGTCCCTCCTATTTATAAAGAAGCCGAACCTTTTTTGAGAAAATTAATTTCCAATAAACTGAATCGAGGGAAAATAGAATTTTCACTTTTCATTGAGAGTGAAAAAACAAGTGAATTAGGACTTGTCAATAAAGACTTGGCTACAGCATATTATCATGAGATTAAATCACTCAATGAAACTTGGGGAGAGAAGCCCATTGATTATATGAATTTGGTATTGCGTCTGCCAGAAGTTTTAAACAATGAGATGACGGAAATTCCGGAATCAGAAATTGAAGAATTGAAAGAATTGACCATTGAGGCATGTGATATGGTTGAGGCATTTAGAAAAAAGGAAGGCCTGGATTTGAAAAAAGAGTTTTGTGAGCGCGTTGGTGAAATCCGAAATCTATTGGAAGAAATTGTTCCATATGAAAAAGAGCGTATAGAAGCTACTAGAGAACGTCTTTTAAAAGGCTTAAATGAGTTCAATAGTGAAAAAGTCGATGCAAACAGATTTGAACAGGAATTGATTTTTTATATCGAGAAACTAGATATTGCTGAAGAAAAAATGAGATTATCGAATCATTTGAGTTACTTCGAAGAAACATTGGAGCTTTCTAATTCGGGTAAAAAACTCGGCTTTATTGCTCAGGAGATGGGTCGTGAGATAAATACCATAGGCAGTAAATGCAATCATTCAGAAATGCAAAGAAGGGTTGTTCTTATGAAGGACAGCTTAGAAAAAATAAAAGAGCAGGTGTTAAATACCTTATAAATTGAATCAGGAATCAAATAATCAAGGAAGGGTAGTCATCTTTTCTGCACCATCTGGAGCGGGAAAGACCTCTATTGTACAATCTCTTCTTAAGCGAATTCCAAGCTTGGAATTCTCAATTTCCGCTTGTAGTAGAGCCCCAAGGAAAAATGAGAATCACGGTAAAGACTATTTTTTCATGAGTTCCGAGGAGTTTAAAGAAAACATTAAAAAGGAGTGTTTTCTAGAATGGGAAGAGGTCTATGAAAATCACTTTTACGGCACCTTGAAATCCGAATTAATTAGAATTTGGTCTAATTCCAAAGTCGTTATTTTTGATGTTGACGTAAAGGGCGGTATTAATATTAAAAAACAGCTTGGAGATGTTGCGCTCTCCATTTTTGTGATGCCCCCCAGTGTTTTGGAACTTGAGAAAAGGTTAAGGCATAGGCAAACAGATTCAGATGAAAAAATAAAGCAGAGAATTCAAAAGGCCGAAATTGAATTAAAAGACGCAAAGCACTTCGATGTTATTATTAATAATGACGTTTTGGAAAAGGCCATTGATGAGGCGGAATCCATTGTTCGTAAATTCATTGAAAAATGAACGTTGGATTATATTTTGGGACATTCAACCCGATTCATGTCGGCCATATGGTGATTGCCAGCTATATGTCAGAACACACAGGTCTTGATCAGGTATGGTTCGTAGTAACTCCTCAAAACCCACTTAAAAACAAAAAATCATTATTGCAGGACAGTCACAGATTGGCTTTGGTGAGAGAAGCTGTGGATGAAAGCCCAAACTTAAAGGCTTCGGATATAGAATTTGGACTTAGCAAACCCAATTATACCACAAATACCTTGGCACATCTGATTGAAAAATACCCGAAGCATACCTTTTCGTTAATAATGGGGGAGGATAATTTGAGAAATTTTCATAAATGGCGTAATTATGAACACATATTGAAGGAACATCAAATTTTCGTATACCCTAGAGTGTTGACGCTTCAAGAACAGTCGGAAGGAAATACAATGAACAATTCGCAAATTGAAAAGCTAAAAAAGGAAAAAAATGTTGTGTATTGCGAAGGGGCTCCAGTAATGAAAATTTCTGCAAGCTTTATCAGACAAGCTATTAAAGAAGGGAAAGATGTTCGTTTTCTATTAACGGAGCCAGTACACAAATATGTAGAAGAAATGCATTTCTACAAATAAAAAAAGGAGACAAAATTGCCTCCTTTTAATTAGGTATATTACCTTTTTATTCCTTGATAAATTTGATGGTATCTAAGCCATATTTGTGAGCTACCTTAACAAAGTATATCCCACTTTCAACATCAGCCAAGTCAAATTCTAAATTATTAGAAGTTTCAAGGTCACGATATTTTACCACTTTACCTTCAAGATTTACTATTGAAATTTCAGTGGCTTCCATTGAGGAAGTAATTCCGTATACTGAAATGCTTTCATTTGCTGGATTTGGGGCAACTTTAATTGGTTCAATAATACTTTCGATTAAACCAGCACTTCCCACTTCTATTCTGTATCCACCAAACGAGATAGGTTGTGTAACAGGAGTAGGCGGTAATCCTGGGAATAGAACAACAAGAATTACACCTTCAACGGTAATAGTTACATCATAAACTCCGGGAGTATCAGTAGTACCGTAAACGTTGGCACACCCGTTTTCTCCACCTAAATACTCACAAGTGGCTACATTACAAGCATAATCATACCCTGTTGGTAGACCATCTACAGCAGTTACCTGAAAGCTTTCAATTGGTGACCCAATAAATGCATCAAGAGCAGGATCTCCTCCAGTTACATCGGCAGAAACTTCAGAAGGAACCTTGAAATTCAAGTCTTCCGAATAGAACACATTCACCTCAGCTGGAGGGAAATTAGTAGTTGTATCTGGCCAAATGCCATAAGATGAATCAGCGAAATTTGTTCCTGGAGTACAGGATTGTGCATTTACCTGCGCTGAAAAAAGAAATATTGCACAAAAATAGAGTAGCGTTTTTTTCATAAAAATCAGTTTAGAATTCTATCAAAAATATGCTTTTTTTAGTATACACCAAACGAATTGACAAGATTTAATTAGAAACACCCGAATTTAAATTACTTTTGAATATGGTTTTATATAATGTCACAATTAGTATTGATATAAACTGTGAACAAGAGTGGTTGGATTGGATGAGGGAGGTTCATATTCCGGATGTCATTAAAACGGGATTTTTCAAAGAGGCTAAAATATGCAGACTTATTGGAGGGGAAGAGGAAGGAGGAAAAACATACGCCATTATGTATACCTCATACACCGAGGAAGGCCTTGAAGATTACAAAAAAAATCATGCTCCCAAGCTTCAATTAGAACACAATGCAAAATTTCAGGGCAGATTTGCTGCTTTTAGAAGTGAATTAAGAGTCCTACAAGAGTTTATTCATGAGAGTTAAACCAAAAAAACACTTGGGGCAACACTTCTTGAAGGATGATTCAATTTGCTTGAAAATAGAGCAATCGATATCGATGCATAATGACTGTGAGAATATCTTGGAAATTGGTCCGGGTACGGGAGCATTAACCCGACACATAATTAATTCTAAGCGACATGAGCAATTTTTTGTTTTGGAGGTGGATAGAGAATCCATTGCTTTTTTGAATACTAGTTTCAAGGAATTATCTTCAGATCAAGTTATTGAAGGAGATTTTTTAAAATATGATTCAGTAGCTTTATTTCAAAACAGACCCTTCGCGGTTGTTGGAAATTTTCCTTACAATATATCATCACAAATTTTATTCCGTTGCCTAGAATTCAAGGAGCACATCCCGGAAATAGTGGGGATGTTTCAAAAAGAGGTAGCCATGAGAATTAGCGAAGGACCAGGAAAAAAACAGTACGGGATTTTGAGTGTTTTCATGCAAGCTTTCTATGATGTAGAATATTTATTTACGGTTGATGAAAACGTTTTTGACCCACCTCCAAAAGTAAAGTCTGGAGTGATACGTTGTAAGAGAAATAAAAGGCGAGAATTAGAGTGTGACGAGCTGTTTTTTAAAAAAGTAGTTAAAATGGCTTTTAACCAAAGAAGAAAGACCTTGCGCAACTCCTTGAAATCAATTTCAAACGGCGTTGAGCTTCCTGAAAAGTTTTCAGGAGAAAGACCAGAAAGATTGTCGGTTGATGATTTTGTTGAGCTCACAAAGATTCTTTCGAAATAGAATATGAAATCTATCTTTTAATTTCGATTCCGTTTAAAAACTCTTTCCGAATTACGACTTGTTTCGATGAATTGAAGATCAGAAAGCTGCCATTTTTCAATCCATTTTTGTATTGAATTTGATGACGAATGCCTCCCTGTCGGCTGAATTGCTGGAAAAGACCATCGAGCTTTCCATTTTTATATTGCGCAACAATAGTGGGCACTACACCTCCAGGGTAATAATCTACGAATGTTCCATTTTTTTTCCCGTTTTTATATTTTCCCGTAGCTTTTAAGGTATAATCCACTTCTGAATATGCTTCAAATTTACCATGTAAAACGGAAATTGGAGTGCTCCTTCCAATTACGACAATTTCAGAGCTTTCTTGGTCATCTTTAACTATTTTGTAATTTTCGAGTGAAAGAAGGCGCCCCTTACTGTCAAATGTTTTCCACTCTTTTACTTTCAGACCGTTTTTATAGGTTCCGCTTAACAAAAGAATTCCTTCTGGGCTAAAAGAATTCCAAATTCCATTTAGTTTTCCCGATTTAAAAAAAGCCTTGTTTTTCAATTTTCCATTGTCCCAATAATTTAACCATTCTCCATTTTCAAGACCATTAACATAACTTCCTTTCATTAAGGTTTTACCATCTTCATAGTTGGTAATCCAAAGACCAGACTTCTGGTCATTTTTATAGCTTCCTTTTTTGTAGGTGCTTCCATCCGAAAAATAATACATCCAATTACCTGTGCGTAGTCCCTTTTTAAAATGAGCGACATATGATAATTCGCCAGAAGAGAAATAATATTTCCATTCTCCGTCTTGGTCACCATCGATAAAAGATCCGATCATTTCGGGCTTTTTATTTTCTGTAGTCCAGCTCCAAGCGCCATGTTTTTTACCTTTTTTATATTCTCCTTTTGTTTTTTGAATTCCATTAGGAAAATATGTTTCATAAATACCATGTAAGGTATCTAAATGGTAAGAGTTAATCTCCTGTATCTCTCCTAGAGGAGAATAGAAATACCACGTACCGTCTTTGAGTCCATGAGTAAATTGTCCCCTCACAGTAATGATTCCATTTGCTATTCTCTCTTCAAATGGTCCAGTTTGTAATCCATTCGTATATGTATAAAATTC
>WTIB01000300.1 GCA_011522905.1 Crocinitomicaceae bacterium
GTACATTATCGAAAGCATTTTCAAAATCTTTTTTAATTTCTTCTGATTTGAATATAAATAATACCGTTATTATTAAACTAAAAATCATAGTCAAAATCAATGGTTTTCCTTTTTTTGTTTTGAAAAAATAAACTCCTGGCAAAAGAATACTCAAGACTCCCATGGTGACAAAACCCGATAAACTTCCCAAGTTCCATTGTACGAGAATTGTAATCGTGAGGACGCCCCATTTGACAACTTCATTCTTGAAAATTTGATTTTTTGAATCAAATATTAAGATTACTGAGGACAATATTAAAAACACTGAAAAATAGCTTGGATGATGGATTTGAGAAAAATGGGTTGTACTAAAGCAACGCAAGGAATCTCCAAATTCTGCGCTGCAAGAAAGACCATGATAAAATCCAATTACTATGAGAATAAGACACCCTATTATATGCCCTTTCATAATTGAGACTATACCTAAATTTCTTGGAGAAAATGAAAGGATTAATGGAAACATCAGAAAAGACAATTTATATTCAAGTAGTTTAGGACCACTTTCCCAACCGCCAAATACAAAAAGAGATATTACATAAACTCCATAAAGCATTATCATGGTGTAGATTGTAAGATTGGGATTGAAATGTAATTTCCTTTTGACTGCTCCTATGATTGTCGTTAAAACCATCAAAGCGATCAGTATAGCGCTAAACCTAGGTAGGATGAGCCACATGGCTGAAAAAGCTACTAATTGAACTTGATATATTTTAAGGATATCATTCATTCAAAAGCTTGTGATAAAATTTGTGTAGCTTCTCTTTTTCACTGTTCCAATTAAACTTTTTTTCAGCTGCATTTTGTGCTCTTTTTCCCATTTCTGTTAAATGAGTAGGATTTTTTAGCATTTCATTCAATACTGATGCAATTTCTCTTGGATTCAAAGGATCCACAAATTGGCAACATGAAATGTTGCCTATGAGCTCCCTGTAAAGAGGAAAATCACTAGAAAGTATAGCCAACCCTGCATTCATGTATTCGAACATTTTGATAGGATAAGCTTCAAGATAGCTTGGGGTAGGGTGAAGCGTGACAATTCCAATAGAGCATTCAGCTAAAATTGTTCTGACTTTTGATTGTTCAACTTGACCATGAAAAATCACCTTATTCCAAGCTGGCAATGATTTCAGATTTAATTCGAATTCTTTCGAATCAAATGAACCCGCTAGATGCAGTACAACGTCACATTCATCAATGGCCTCGACGATTTCTTTGATCCCGCGCGATTGGTAAAGTCCTCCTACATAGCAAATATGATTGGTTTTTCTAACAACATTGTCCATCTCAATATTAGCGAATGAAGGAAAATTGGCAATCATTTCCACATTTTCGTGGTATTTTGAAAATCGTTGGCAAATTATTGGAGTAACGGAGACTATTCCGTCGACATGTTTGCAGGATCGTCGCTCATTGATTGCATAAATTTTTGAAATAATCTTCCGAAAAGGTTTCGGAATCCAATACTTATCCAATATTTGTTTAGGGACATCTTCGTGAGAATCAAAAATTATTTTTGCTCCAGTTTGATGTTTCAGTTTTTTAACTATTCTTAATAATTCTGGATCGTGGAGATGATAAATATCGGCTTGAACCTTTATGGCTTCGTCGAGAACAATATTCACAGTACGGATCATTCTCATCAACCTTGATCGGGGAGTGGAGCGGAAACCAATTACATGTACATTCTCTTCTAATCTGGATTTTGCATTGGGAACAATGCAATAAGTCTTGTATTTCTCAGCACTTGATATAGCAAGCTTCCTGAAAATTCTGATATCTCCATCAGAGTGAGCACTTGTTAAATGACAAACGGTTGACTTTTCACTCATGATTTGTGGTTAAATCGTTTTTAAAAATCCAGAATAATAATATCAAAAGTCCCCATCCTCCGCTGAATAAAATAGTGCTTAAGGAGCCCGAACTTAATAAAAAAATCGGGAAAAGATTTATGCAGAGCTTCATGGTTTGATTCGAAGATTGAAAAACAATATTTAGAACAGAAAGCATCAATGCTAGCATGATTGCGGACAAGAATAAACCAAGATTTCCAAAGTTTGAATATCCTCGCATAAAATGTGCAGAATTTACGCTGCCCTTAATCCCTTGATTGGCGTAATCAGGAAAAATCACCGGATACAATTCAAGATTATAGTCATGGTATTTTTGGTTAGTGATCTTACAAAAGGCATTGTATCCTTTGCCTTTCAAAAATGGTTTTTTTTGAGGAATAATTTCAAACCAATTCCCAACCATTTCTCCGGGCATAATAAAAATTCTTTTTGTGAGGCTTTTTGCTATGCTAACGATTTTAGAATCATTTGATTTTTGACTCTTTAGCTCAGTTTTTCTTAGATCATTCATCCCCCCACGAAGACTGGGACTGGACACAAAAACAAGTCCAATAATTACTACCCCTATGGTAATACCATACTTCAATGCGTACAACCAATTCTTTTTAAAAAGTGTGTATAGCAATACTGGGATTAAGAAAGATAGAATATGACTTTTTTGCATAAGCGAAAAACAATAGAAACACCCAATAAAAAAAAC
>WTIB01000032.1 GCA_011522905.1 Crocinitomicaceae bacterium
AGCATGGTCATGATAGGACTGATTAAATTAAAGAAGCAAAACATCCAATATGTTCCAGTAGCTACCCCGAGGGTTCCTGCGTGAAACGCACCACAGGTATTCCATGGAATTAGAGGCGAAGTAACCGTGCCTGAATCTTCTAAAGTCCTACTTAAGTTTTCAGGCTTCAAACCCCTGTTTTTAAATTCATTAGAAAACATTCTTCCTGGAACTACTATGGCCAAATATTGATCAGAAGTCGTCGCATTAAAAAAGATACAAGTACCAGCCGTTTTGGCAATTAACGAACCAGCAGATTCAACCTTACTCATAAAGCTTGAAGTAATTTTCTTAAGCATTCCCGTAACCTCCATTGCACCTCCAAAACACATCGAACAGATGACCAACCAAATGGTATTGAGCATACCACTCATCCCTCCGGTCGACAACAAATCATTCACTGCAGCACTACCTGTTTCAATATTCGATTCTCCTGCGATGGTATTAAAGAAGGTTACATATGACGACATGAAATAATCATCGGTAATACCAGATAATTGATTAACAATAGTGGGTTGTGCAATGATTGCAGCGATCCCACCAGCTATTGTTCCGATAAATAAAGCAGGCAGGGCATCCCATTTCATCATGATTAATGCAACTACAACAACTGGAACTAAAAACAACCAGGGTGAAATCACAAAAGTTTGATTTAGGGTTTCTTGCATGCTCTCTATACCTGCAATATCCGTTTTAGAATCTAATGATAGACCTAAAAATAAAAAGATTATTAAGGTAATGAGCAACGTAGGGATGGTCGTATACATCATATACCGAATATGTGTAAAAAGCTCTGTACCTGCCATAGCTGGAGCAAGGTTTGTTGTGTCTGATAAAGGAGACATCTTATCTCCAAAATAAGCACCAGAAATTATGGCACCAGCGATCATACCTTCACTAATCCCCATAACACTACCAATTCCAAGTAAAGCCAAACCTACAGTTCCTATTGTACTCCATGAACTACCTGTCGCTAAAGCCACGATAGCACAAATCATACATGTAGCTACAAGAAAATAGCTCGGGCTCAATATATCAAGGCCATAATAGATCATCGTCGGAACAACTCCAGAGATCATCCAAGTACCGCTCAATGCACCAATAATTAATAAGATAAGAACTGCACCTAAGGATGAATTAATACTCTTAATCATCCCTTGTTGTATGGTTTTCCATGAGTATCCCTGCCCTATTCCAATGGCAGCGGCAATAACGGCACCAAAAAGCAATGCAATTTGATTGGGACCACCCGTGGCATCTCCCTCAAAAACATATACGTTAAAAGCCAGTAGCGCAATTAAGACGATTACAGGAATAAAAGCTTCTATAAATTTTGGAGCGCGCGTATTGTCTGACATATTTACGTTTTGAGCCAAAAATAAGCATAATATTCTTTCACATCTGAACCCCATTTACCTTCATCTGTTATTTTTGTAAGGTGAAAGATTCAATAGAAATTAAAGGGGCCAGGGTCCATAATCTAAAGAACATTGATGTTGAGATTCCGCATGGATCATTCACTGTAATTACTGGAGTATCGGGCTCTGGTAAAACATCCTTGGCATTTGATACGATTTTTGCTGAAGGACAAAGGCGATTTATTGAAAGTATGTCGTCCTATGCCCGTCAATTTTTAGGAAAACTGGAAAAACCTGAAATGGATTACATTAAGGGTATAGCACCATCTATTGCGATACAACAAAAAGTGATTTCCTCAAACCCCAGATCCACTGTTGGAACAACTACGGAAATTTATGATTATTTGAAATTGTTGTATTCCAGAGTAGGTAATACATACGATCCAAAAACAGGAGAAAAAGTGATTAAACACTCCTCAATGGATGTTTTAAATCACCTAAAAAGCTTGCCAAAAAATAGCAAAATAGCACTATTATCACCTGTAAAATTACATTATAAAGAACCATCACAATTATTTGTAAAAGAAGTATTTAAAAGATTTTATTTAAATAATAAATTCCTTAATATAGATGACTTTAAATTTAGCACTAAAGATGAACTATTTCTCGTCATTGATCGCATCAAAACTGATTTCTCTGAGGAGGAAAATGAGAGCCGTATACTGGACTCGATAGAACTTGCTTTCAATGAAGGCCATGGACATTGTCATGTACTTGATCCATCTGACCATTCTCAAGTTGTTTTCAATAAGAAATTTGTGAATCGGGGTGTTGAGTTCCAAGAACCATCTTTACACTTCTTCGCTTTTAATAATCCTTTTGGTGCTTGTAAAACCTGCGAAGGCTTTGGAAAAGTATTGGGCATAGATGAAAATTTAGTTATCCCGAACAGAGATTTAAGTGTTTATGAAGGGGCCATTGCTCCTTGGAAAGGTGAAGTTATGGGTGAAAATTTAAGAAAGCTTACCCTCCATGCTTCAAAATTTAATTTTCCCATACATAGAGCTATAAAAGACCTCAGTGAAGCTGAGTATCAGCTATTATGGGATGGGAATGAATACTTTAAGGGATTACATGACTTCTTTAAAAAAGTGGAAAGAAAAACCTACAAGATTCAATACAGGGTGATGCTTTCGAGGTATAGAGGCCGCACAAATTGTCATGAATGCAAAGGAACTAGGCTAAGAGGAGATGCCTCTTACGTTAAAATAAACGGAAAATCCATTCAAGATCTCGTTCTACTTCCCGTGTCAGAAACTTTGGCCTTCTTTAAGGACCTGAAAGATCACATTGAAGAAAATGCCGTTAGTAAGCGAATTCTACCTGAAATCATTAATAGATTGACTTATTTATGTGACGTTGGATTGGGTTATTTAACACTGAATAGACAGGCGAATACACTATCTGGCGGAGAATCACAGCGGATTCATTTAGCCACATCTTTAGGAAGTGCACTTGTTGGCTCCATTTACATTTTAGACGAGCCATCCATAGGATTACACCCAAAGGATACTGAAAACCTCATAAAAGTCCTTAAACAGCTTCAGAAGGCCGGAAATACCTTAATCATAGTTGAACATGAAGAAGAAATTATGAGAGCTGCCGACCGAATTATTGATATTGGACCTAAAGCGGGGACGTTTGGAGGAGAAATCATATTTAATGGAACGCATAAGAATCTTATGAAAAGTAAAAATAGTCTAACCGGAGATTATTTGAATAAGATTAAAGTAATTCCAGTACCCACTGAAAGAAGAGTGCTAAAGAATAAAATAACCATAGAAGGCGCCAAACAATACAATCTCAAGAACTTCAACTTGGATATACCACTCAATGGACTCGTTTGTGTAACAGGGGTTTCAGGTTCTGGAAAATCTTCATTAATCGGGGATATTCTGTATCCTGCTCTTCGTAAAAAAATGGGAATCAGTAATGATGTTCAAGGCAAGTACTCCGATCTCAAGGGAGACATTGGTAAACTAAAGCAGGTTGAATTCATTGATCAAAATCCAATCGGTAAATCATCAAGAAGCAACCCCATTACCTATGTAAAAGCGTTTGACGATATCAGAGACTTATACTCTAGACAAAAGTTGGCAAAATTAAGGGGATACAAACCTGGTTTCTTTTCATTTAATGTACAAGGTGGTCGATGTGAAATGTGCGAAGGAGAAGGAACGATAACCGTGGAAATGCAGTTCATGGCAGATATTCATTTGCAATGCGAAAACTGTAAAGGAAAACGATACAAGAAAGAAACACTGGAAATCGATTACAGGGATAAGAATATTCATGAGCTTCTTGAGATGAGCTTAACAGAGGCACTGGAGTTCTTCAAGGAAAGTACGGATCGAATCGAAAAAAAGATTGTGACAAAAATTCAGCCCCTCGTGGATGTTGGCCTTGGGTATTTGAAGGTCGGACAATCCTCAAGCACCATGAGTGGTGGAGAAGCTCAGAGAATCAAACTTGCTTCGTTTTTAGCCAAAGGAAAAAATGCCCAACCTACCCTATTTATTTTTGATGAACCCACAACCGGTCTGCATTTTTATGATATCGAAAAATTGATATTGGCTTTCAATGCATTGATTGACCTTGGCCACAGCATTATTGTCATAGAGCATAACGTTGAAGTCATTAAATGCGCGGACCACATCATTGATCTTGGACCAGAAGGAGGACAAAATGGCGGACATATTTTATTTGAAGGCACACCGGAGGAATTGACCAAAATAAAGAAGAACGAAACATCTCGTTTTTTAAAGAAGTTACTTGTTGAGTGATTCATGAATATCATTGACTACATTTGTTATAAGTGAAAAAGAAAATAACCATAGCCATTGACGGGCATTCAGCATGCGGCAAAAGCACTTTAGCAAAAGGTTTAGCAAAAGCCCTGAGTTATAGATATGTGGACTCAGGTGCCATGTACAGAGGAGCCACATTATATGCGCTAGAAAACGATTGCTTTGAGAAGGAATTGGATGAAGCTAAGTTCATACATATTCTTGATGATTTTCAGCTGGATTTCAAAATCATTTCTGGGATCAATTCTCTTTTTTTAAACGGAGAAAACGTCGAAAACGAAATTAGACAACCCCATATTGCAGAGCGGGTTTCCAAGGTGGCAAGAATCAAAAAAGTGCGGCGAAAAATGGTTGCACAACAGAAAAAATGGGGAAAAAACGGTGGAATTGTCATGGACGGAAGGGATATTGGCTCTGTTGTATTTCCTGATGCCGAACTCAAATTATTTGTCACAGCCTCCGTAGATGTGCGTACGCAGCGAAGATTAAACGAGCTCAAAAATAATGGTGTCACACAAAATTTTGATGAAGTAAAAAATAACCTTTCAGAAAGAGATTATTTGGACTCTACCCGCAAAGAAAGTCCGCTTATTCAAGTCGAAGATGCCATTGTTTTAGACAACTCGGAACTCTCAATTGAAGAACAACTTGATTGGGCCTTGGCCAAGGTAAATGAAATTTTAAATACACCCCCTCGCTAAATTGAATTTCTACGTTTCTTAAAAAAAACAATTAAAAATTTGATTATGATATCTCCTACTACATCAGCACGCGTATTCTTTATTTCACTAATAGTTACTTGCAGTGTATTGCTCATTAGTAGCTGTTCAAAACATGCCAAAAAAGTGAAAGGCAATTATACCGGAACGCTATCAATTAATGACACCGTAATGTCGAACAATGTAAACGTAAATATTGATGAAGTAGAGAATAATGTAATATCCATAAGCTCAAATTACTTCAATACATATTTTGTTGAAATTGATAAAAATCGATACTTCAATTCTTTAACTTATTATTCCGTGGAAGATGATGAGACCATTGAAATTAGCAATCATGGAGATATCTTATTGATCCATAGTCAAGACGGAGAGGAATTTATTTTTACTGGAAATCGTAATTGATTTTTACCTCACGAGTGTAATATGTCCTGTAAGCTGATAGGTTCTTTGGTCGTACCATTTGAAAGACAGCTTCCATGTATAGATTCCATCTTGAGCTATATTTCCACTATTGTTGACTATACCATTCCACCCTTGTGTTACCTGATCTGTTGCAAAGATGAGCTCACCCCATCTGTTGAAGATTTCCAGGTTGTAACGATCCACATAGTCAGGACTTGAGAACACGGGTATCCATACCTCGTTGATGTTGTTTCCATCTGGCGTAAAGCTATTCGGTGCAAAGAAGAAAGGATCATTTCTAAAGATGACTATTCCTGAGGTGCTATCGATACACCCTTCATCACTGTATGCTGTCAATGTCACTACAAAAGTATCAAGCACATTGGGCTCATAGGTATACGCTCCAGGCTCAAAGAATCCATAATCCTGAGGAGAGTCACCCATATTCCACACATACATACTTGCCCCAACAGATGTATTGGTAATTTCTGTGGTAGGTGTTTCCGGGAAGAGTACCTGAGGCTCAATATTCATTCCTGCAGTAGGTGTCTGATACACCGTAATAAAGTCAGTATAGGTCACATCATTAAAACACCCATTATCGTCATATGCCGTAAGTGAAACAGAATATATTCCTCCCTCTTCATAAGTGTTTATAACATCCTCACATCCACTAAAGGTATTTCCATCTCCAAAGTCCCACTGACAATCCGCTGTTGCATTCGAGGTGTTTGTGAACTCCACAGTAAATGGACTACATCCAGCGAGGCTATCCACATCAAAAGAAATCTGTAGCTCTGGTGGTTCATCTAAAAAGATATCTAGTGCAAAATAACACCCTAAGGAGTCGTAAATCTCCACACTATAGTTTCCTGTAGTTAGAGAGTCGATGGATACCGTTGTATCTCCAGTATTCCACAGGTAAGAATAATCCGGTGTTCCTCCCGAAGGAATCAATGTGAGCGAACCATCGGCATATTCAAAGCACGACGGTTGTACATCTACATATACTGAAGTAAGAGGCCCTGCAGGTTCTGTCACTACTGCTGTTTCTGCATACGTACAGTTATTGGAATCCAATACATTGAGCACATATCCATCTGCAGGCAGTGAATCAATAAAGAGTGTAGTATCTGCTATTGGGAAATCCCAGAACCAGCTATAAGGTCCCGTTCCTCCGCTGATTACTGCAGAAACATCTCCTGTAGAATCTCCAAAGCAAGCCACATTGAGAATCGTGAATTCAATATCAATAGGTGCTGCAGGTTCTGTGAGTATGACCGTCAGTGAATCACTACATAGTAAAGAATCTGTCACAAGCACACCATAGGTTCCAAAAGGAAGCCCTGTAAGGTCCTCATCTGCAGATAAACCATTGTTCCAATCGAATACATATCCCGTTGTAGCAGGTGTTCCTCCTGTAACGGTCAAGTCAATTTCTCCTGTAAAGTCTCCAAAGCAAAGAATATCCACCTGTGTGGCACTCAGAGCAATAGGTGCTGCAGGCTGATCAATGAACATACTCAATGAATCTACACATAGATTATCATCCGTTACAATTACCTGATAGCTTCCTGTAGGAATATCTGTGATGTCTTCTGTAAGCTCTCCATTACTCCAGCTAAAGCTGTAAGCAACAGTTCCTCCTGTTACGGTAAGATCAATAGATCCTGTAGAGTCTCCAAAGCAAGCCACATTAATGGAGTCAGCACTCAAGGCAAGAGGCGCCAATGGCTCAGTAATGGTTACAGTATATGGATTCTCACAGTTATTACTGTCCGTAATGATCAAATCATAGGTTCCCACAAAAAGGCTGTCAAGGTCTTGTGTGGTATCTGCGGTATTCCATAAATAGCTGTATGGGGGCATTGCTCCTATTACAGTCAAATCTATTGTAGCATCATTCCCTCCAAAACAGCTCACGTTGGTTTGTACATGCGTGATGCCTATTTCTGTTGGAGAAGTAATTACTGTATCAATAACGAGTACACAAAGGTTATTATCGGTTACGGTCAAAGTGTAGGAACCATTTGCCAAGCTGTCGATATCTTCGGTCGTTTCACCATTCGACCAAGCATAACTATAAGGTATTGTTCCTCCACTAATGGTCGCATCAATAATACCAAAAGACTCTCCAAAGCAGAGATTATCGGTTACAATAAGCGTATCTGATAGAGGTGCTGATGGTTGATTGATGGTGGTATTGGTCACAAAAGTACAGCCATTGGTATCTGTTACTGTCACTTCATAGAATCCCGAAGGAAGACCATTCACTGTCGATGTAATGTCTCCAGTATTCCACAAATAGCTATAAACCAGCATTCCTCCCTGAGCAGTAACCGAAACACTTCCTGTAGAGTCTCCAAAGCACAACACATCAACAGAATCTGCTACTGCAGTAAGCAGAGGAGGCTCTGTAACAGTGACTGTTGCAGAATCAATACATCCTAGTGAATCTGTTACCACTACGGTATAATCACCAATCGGAAGTCCTGTAATCGTATCTGTAGTTTCTCCATTGGACCACAAATAAGCATATGGAGCTGTTCCTCCAGAGGCTTCAACGGATGCAATACCATTGGACTCTCCAAAACACAATACTGCAGTCATTTCTGTAGTAAGCGATAAAGGTGCCAAAGGCTCTGTGAGTGTAATGGTATCTGATGCAAAGCATCCCTTGGAATCTTCTACCTCTACAATGTAAACTCCGATAAAGAGATCGCTAAGATCTTCGGTTAAAGCGGCATTACTCCACTCATAGGTATAACCTCCATTACCACCAGTAACCGTAATATCTATAAAACCATCATTTCCTCCAAAGCAGGAAATATTACCCGAAGTGTCGGCTATTGTAACAGGCTCTGCGGGCTGGTCTACTAAAAAGGTTTGCTCTTCAATACATCCATTATCGTCTGTCACCTGAATGGTGTAGTTTCCAAAACTTAAAGAATCAATATCCTGAATGGTATCTCCTGTGTTCCATAAATAGCTGTAAGGAGGAACGCCACCTCCAGGATTTAAATCTATTGCCCCATCTGAACCTCCGAAGCAGCTCACTTCGGTGATGACATTGTTTATATTTATAGGGAAAGGTTCTACAATTGTTATAATTGAGTCAAATACACAGGAATAATCATCCACAATTGTAATGGTGTAATTTCCTGCATTGAGCGAATCAATATCTTCGTCCGTACTACCATTGTTCCATGAATAGGTATAAGGTGCCGTTCCTCCCTGAGTTTCAAGGTATATCGCTCCAGTAGAATCACCATTACAAAGTACATGAATCAATGAATCTGATACAGATATCGGTGCTAGTGGCTGATCTATAAACCCAGAGATGAAGGACTCACACAAATTATTGTCTTGAACAATCACAAAGTAATTGCCTGTGATCAAGCTATCCAAATCTTCTGTCAAATCACCATTTGACCAAGAAAAAGTATATGGTGCAGCACCCCCAGTTACCGTAAGGTCAATCTCTCCAGTGCTGTCTGCAAAGCAAAGTACATCCGTTTCTGTTACCGAAAGCACCATGGTGTTCGAAGGATCCAAAATTTCAACAGAAAGACTATCAATACATCCATTATCATCTGTCACTTGAGCAGTGTAGATACCTGCAACGAGATCAGACACATCCTCTGTGGTCTCATTGTTATTCCAAACAATCGAATATCCAGGTGTTCCTCCTGAAACACTCAAGTCAATTGTTCCTTGGTCACCACCGATACACAATGCATCTGTGTGGGTCTCAGAAAGTAAGATTGGTGTTAAAGGTTCGGTGATGGTCACCTGAAGCTCGGCAAGACAGTTGTTGTCATCAAAAACATCAACATCATAGATTCCTGCAGGAATACCATTGATATCCTGAGTCACCTCTCCTGTTGACCACAAATAAGTGTAAGGTGCTATTCCTCCCGAAACCGAAAGGTCAATACTTCCTGTTGACTCTCCAAAACAAAGTACATCCACCTGAGTGTGAGAGAGTAAAACTCCTTCAGGCTCGCCTACTGTATCACTTAATGAGGACACACAGTTATTGTCGTCAGTAACCGTAATCGTATAAATACCTGCAATGAGATTCGCTACATCATCAGTTGTTTCGCCATTAGACCATAAATAACTATAGGGTGCTGTCCCACCTGAAACATTACCCAAAATACTTCCCGTAGGTGCTCCAAAACAATCTGCATCAAAAGAGCTAAGCTCAATGAAAATCGAATCCGTAGGTTCCGTAATTGAGGTACTGATGGTATAGCTGCAATTGTGAAAATCTGTCACCTGTACCGAGTAGTTTCCTGCAGGAATACCTGAAATGTCTTCAGAGGTAGCTCCATTAGACCATAAATAGCTATACGGTGGTGTTCCTCCACTAACGGTGGCATCCACAGAGCCAGTAAAATCACCAAAGCACAATACATCAACCTTACTCAAAACTACTGTAAGAGGAGCAGAAGGTTCAATGACCTCTGTTGATAGTGTATCCAAACAGCCTAATGAATCTGTTACAGTTACATCGTAGATACCTGCAAAAAGGTCTGAAAGGTCTTCGGTCGTTTCACCATTCGACCATAAATACGTATATGGAGGCGTTCCTCCAGCTGAGCTCAAATCAATACTACCCGTAGAATCACCAAAACACAATACATCAACATGAGTTTCCGATATTGTCAACGGCGCAA
>WTIB01000096.1 GCA_011522905.1 Crocinitomicaceae bacterium
ATCGATAGATGAAGAAAACATCAAAATTGATAAGGAAAGTATTCAAGAGGAGGGTAAATTAGCCGAGAGCATTGATCTAGATGGACTCAAACAAGAAATTAAAACCTTGCAGCAAATGATTGTGGACTTGAAAAACAAAGAGAAAGATTAATTCCAGGAAACGCCTAAAAACAGTAAAACGGGTTAAACTCTGAAAAGAATTATAACCCGTTTCCATTTTCGTTGCGAACAACTATTCATGCCAAACTACTGTTATTATGACTTCCGCTTCCATTCCATCCGAAGACTGAATTTATCACGTCTAATCTTCCAGCTCGCATCGTTTTCCGTGCCCTAAGGCCATTCAATTGACGGAACTTCACACATTACAAATCGTCCTTTTTTCGACATCAATTTCGATTCACTTTGTCTTTCTTAGTTAGGTGGCTTCCGAAGTCGCTACCATACCTTAGAGTCATTTACTTTTGAAATTGGTTTTCACCTACTTCAAATGTTCTGTATAATTTCTGAGGAAACCTTCTCAGAATTGAATTTCAGTCGCTGAACTCAATCCCCTTCAAAATACATTACTCGTAAACTTCTCGGGAAAACTTCACCCGTTGGTGAGCCTTTTATCCCTCATTTGGTACTACCAAAGTAAACAAGGAATCTCTACAAAAGCAAGACGTTTTGTTTGAAGTTATTAAGAATGAGCTGCTTACTTATTAAAAGCTTATTAACGGGACTTATTAACAATTGTTGATAAGCAGATAAAATCCAATTATATTTGAAAGTGCGAAAATAATATATCGCCCTTTAACTAGACCATGATATGATGAAATTCTTTTTCTTTTTTCTTGCGCTTTTCTCTATTACTGTGATAGAGGCACAATGTACTGTAGACAATAGCTACACACAAGCTGGAATTTATCCTGATCCTTTGCCGATTGGATATACGGGACAATATTATTCAGAAGATATCACCTTTGTCATGCCAACTGATACAAGTGGTGCGACCATCAACAATTTTGAGATTGTGAGTATTGCATTGCCCGTTGGACTCGATTGGATATGTAATAATGTGGCTAATGGTTGCAATTATAATCCACAGAATAATGTATATGGCTGTATCAATGTTTTTGGCACCCCATTGGTTGCTGGAGTTTATGATGTGGAGGTCGGTATTCTTGTGGATGTTACGGCATCAGGTCAAAACATCGATAATATTGCCATTCCTTTCTTCATTACACTTACCATTGAAACACCGGCAATTGGTAATTCAGGATTTTCCTCAAGTCCTCCCTCAGGATGTATTCCATTAGAGGTGGAATTCACCAATAATAACCCTGGTTTGCTCTTATATGAGTGGGATTTTGGGAACGGCCAGTCAAGTAATGATGAAAACCCACCAGTTCAAACCTATACACAAGCTGGAAATTATGCCGTTCAATATGCCGGCTACAATAATCTAGATACACTTGACAATTATACGCTCACTCAAGTTCAAGTCCTCAATATTGGAAACAATTGGCTGGGAGAACCATGGGGTTGGGAATTACTAAATGGTAATGCCCCTGATCCTTATTTCATTCTTCTCGAAAATGGAAATGTGATTTATCAATCGGGATATGAATACAATTCATACGGCCCTGTGACTTGGTCGCTTAATATCAATCTTGACCCTGCGAATACCTATAAAATCAGGGTAATGGATGCTGATGAAATGGCAGCACAGACGAATGCAGCAGAAATCACCTATGGTGCAGATGACAATCTGGGAACACATACGGTTGGTTTTGGTGGATGTGGAAGCTGTGGAGTAGGAAGCTACGTGGATATATCTTATAACATCAATTACGAACAAATCTTGCCCGTTCCTTCTGTGCAAAGCTTGGATACGATTGTAGTGGGTAATCCACCTGGAATTCCAAATGTAGTTTACGATTCCTTGAACTATTCGGTGTATACGGATTCTTCTCAATACACTTTGCAATGGACTTTAGATACGGCACTTTGGACAGGTCATACCAGCGCCGTTGAGCAAATTTCTCAAACGGGAAATTATTCAGTTACTGCTTATAATAGCTTGGGATGTAGCACAACGTCAGATACAGTTTTTGCGGTGTATTGCGACAGTTCTTACAGCTTTGAGGTAGATATTAGCGCCATTGATGTACTATACGTATCTGGTGTACCCATAGGATATAATATCAGCTGGATTTTGGATGGCACACCCATTCCAGGTTCTGACAATGTGGAGTATACACCAACACAAAATGGTGATTATGTGGCCGTGATTTCGGATATCTATGGTTGTGAGTATTTCACACCTCCTTTCAATTATTACAATGATGCAAATGTTCAAGAATTACAAACAGAATGGTGGTGTTACCCGAATCCCGCCCAAGATCAGTTTGTTGTCATGTGGCCACAAAGTCTTGGTATGCATGAGCTTAAATTGAGCAATGCTGAAGGTAAGGTGATTCAAAAAATCGGTGTTCTGAATTCTCCACAGCTCATAGATGTAAGTACCTTATCTAATGGTTTGTATATTCTTTCTGGAGAAGGGGA
>WTIB01000180.1 GCA_011522905.1 Crocinitomicaceae bacterium
AGAATCTTCTACAAAGTACTGATTAAATATTCTAAATATCAATTACTTAGGTAATTTAATTCAGTTCATGCTTTTTTTATACTTTCATTGACTAATTTTATCATTAATGCAGGAGAAAGATAAGGCACAGTTGTCATTTTATAATAAAATCGCCGAACTATTGGCGACAGCAAATGATGGTAATTCTATTTCCAAGGCATTGTATTCAATTATTGAAGGTTATATTGTGGTTCCACATAGTGCACTTTTTTTATGGGATCCAAAAGAGGCTAAATTGAAATTATTTGGAAGCAATGGGTTCACTGACGAAGAGTTAATTGAAGTAGAGGAAACCGCTTTAGATAGGCATCCTGGATGGGTTTTTAAAAATCAAAAACCGCTTCATATTCCTGACATGGAAAAGGAGGATGTTCCTTCCTTTGTTACTTCCAGCAAAAGATCTTTTGAGGTGAAATCTAGATTATGGGTCCCAATCACGACTAAGGATAGGGCACTGGGAGCATTTGGCTTCGCCAGTCAAGAAAAAAATTACTTTACCGAAGATCATGTGAATGTTCTAAATTTTGCCTGTAGGTTGGCAGGTAACATATATTCAAACATTATTTTTTCACAATCCGAGAAAGATTATCTAAACAACATGATGATCTCTTATAAAAAGATTAAGGAGGCAAGTAAAACTCAACAAAATTTTATTGCCAAAATGAGTCATGAAATTCGAACGCCATTAAATGGAATCATCGGAATGTCTAAGTTGATTGAAGGTACATTATTAAATAATGCTCAAAAAAAATATGTTGATATAATCAATAGTCAGTCTATGCAGTTGCTAGGACTCATCAATGATGTTCTTGATATTTCAAAAGTACAATCACAAAATTTTAAACTGGTACATTTTCCTTTTAATTTCAAGGAGTTGTTTACGTCTATCTTAAAGCCCTATGAAGTAGAAGCAAATGCAAAAGGGATTAAACTTGAATGTCTAATTGATTCTTCAATTTTCAATAGTTTAAAAGGGGATTCTTTACGGATTTCTCAAATACTAAATAATTTATTCAGTAATGCGCTAAAATTCACGAAACAAGGATTCATAAAGGTTTCTGTTCTAGACCTTGAACAAACTGATAAGTTTCAACATATTCAGCTTATTGTTGAAGATTCAGGGATTGGAATTGAAGAATCTAAACTTGATAAAATTTTTGAAGGGTTTCATCAAGAAGATGATTCAATAGAACGAGATTTCGGAGGTACCGGTCTTGGGTTAATGATTACCAAAGAGATTGTTAATCAAATGAATGGAAATATTTTCGTTGAAAGTAAAAAAGGGCTTGGTTCAAAATTTAAGGTTACTCTGAAAATCGAAAAGTCAAGTGTAGAGACTAGAACCAGACTAAGTGACAACTTTTCCATTCAAGGACTTAAAATATTAGTTGCTGAAGATAATGAGGTCAATAGTTTCTATTTAAAGACCATTTTGGAACAGGAAGGAGTTCAAACGAAAATGGCAACAAATGGAAAGGAAGTGGTGGCGTATTGTAAAAACAATGCTTATGATATCATTTTAATGGATGTGCAAATGCCTATTCTTAATGGTATCGCCGCTACAAAAATATTACGCGATGAATTAGGTATTCAAATACCAATAATTGCTCAAACCGCGAATACAGTTCAAAAAGATATTGATGCTTGTTATGTAGCTGGGATTTCAGATTATATCTCAAAACCATTTACGAAAAAGGAATTAATTAAAAAGATTGCTTTTAATCTCGATATAAATAGTGATGAAGCTTCAATCGAAAATAAAAATATAAAGGATACTTCGTTTAGAACAAACGTTTTAAGCTTACTAGATGGCAACAAAGAATTTGCCAATAAAATCATAGAAATCTTTCAGCGTGATACACCTGTTAATCTAAAAGATTTGAGAACCGCATTTCGGGAAAAAGATGAATCTAAAATCAATAAGCTAGGACATAAGATTAAATCATCGTTCAGAATGTTCAAAATGAATGAGCCCTATGAACGTTGTCTTTGGATTGAAAATTTCTCATCGAAAATAAATTCTTGGAAGGAGTTAGAGGAGAATATTACTTTACTCGAAAAAGAATGTGAAAAATACCTTACCGAATCGAACAAGGAATAGATATCAATCTTATTGTAATAAATGTGTTTAATTATTGAACATTTAAAAGATGTTTGATATATTTAAGTACTATCTATGAAATGGCCAAAAATGAATAAGCTGAAATTATTTATTTTTTGCACCTCTATCTTTTTTGGATTTGGAAATCTTCATTCACAAATTCTCATAAATGCCGATGTGCAAATTAATGGATTTAGGCATAATTGGGATTGCGGTAACGATGTGGGAGGATTTAATAGCTATCCTGATCCTAGATATAGAGTCTGGGTTGGATTTAATGCGGGTAATTTCCAAAACGTAAATTCTGGACCAGGGATATACGGAGGGTGCTCGAATACCTATGGTGCTGACGCTGTGTTTTGCTCAAGCTGGAATCCTGGAATCATAAATGCAGCCTCATTTAATGCACAGCCCATTAATGAAATCAATGTTGATATGGAAAGCTGGGAGGATGATGGTTGTGGAAGCAGTTGTAACGCAAATACATGTCTTTTTAATAGTGATGATTCACGCTGTGGAAGACTTAGAATAGGTGATATAAATTTTTGGAATGAGCCTCCCTGTCAAACCAACCTTTACACTGGTGATTTTACTTCAGGTTCTTTTTTATCCATGCATAATAGATGTTCTGATAATAATGGAGCTGGCTATGGGATAGACGAGTTGATGATTAATTGGAGCTTTGCAACTTCTCCAACTATTGTGACGCAACCTTTTCCTTATGACCGTTATTTATGTCCAGGGAATACCACTTCGCTAGATGTGACAGTAGATAGTTGGAATGGCTGGAGTCTAGGTCAACTCGTTCAATGGCAAATGAGTACAAGTACTGATTGTAATAATGCTGCGAATTGGACTGACATCCCTGGTGCTACAGCATTATCATATACACCAAATGAAATTCCAGGCACTAGGTTATATCGTTGCATTATTTCTAGCAGTTGTTCAGATATAAATACTCAACAAGTTATTTCAGAGTGTGTTAGAGTTACCTATCATCCATATGCTGCCCCCATTTTAAGTTCCTCTTGTGGAACAACAATAGTTCCTGATGTACCCATACAATTTTGTACAACTTTGCCGCCCGATGCGAATGCAAGTGTAGGGATATCTGCGTACACCTGGTCGGTAGTTCCTTCTGCAGGTGTAACAATATCGAATACCTCATCTACATGTACTGATATTACCTTTACTGATGAGGGTGCATATACGATATCACTTACCTATACTGATGTTTGCCCTGAAGCAGATGCAATTGCCACTTGTAATACAACCATAACACCTCCTGCATGTGATATGATATACGTAGATGCTGTAAATGGTGATAATAACTATCTTGGATTCCCTAATGAACCCGTTGCAAATCTTTGGCGGGCCATGCAACTGGTTGGTGGTTCGCGTACCAATATCCGCATAACTGGAGGGAATTACTCAGAAACAGAAATCATATATCTTCAAGATAATGTTTTCATAGATGGTGCTTGGGAAAATAACGGAGGTATTTGGACAAAGTCAAGTGCACAAACAACGAATTTAAATTTTTCGGGAGAAGAAAATTTAAATGATGCGGTTTCTCATCTCATTGCATTCAAGTCAGTAAATATTTCTGGATGGATTATTCAAGACTTGAATATTACAACCGTCAACTGCACAGGAAATTCAATTGATGGCAGGGGAAAGTCAAACTATGGCGTATTAATTGATAATTCATCAGATTATGAAATCAATAGATGTAATCTGAACATTGGTACGGCCACTAATGGGTCTAACGGAGCTAATGGAAGCCCTGGTTTAAATGGTGCAATGGGAGCAACGGGACTCACAGGCCATTGTGACAACAATACAACGAATAGAGTGGGGGGTGCTGGTTCCGGTTTTGTTGGGGCTGGAATTAGACAAGGTGGCGCTGGTGGAAATGGAGGTATGGGGTCTGATTGGAATTCAAACAACAATCAAGATGGTATAAATGGATCCAATGGAGGTGGTGGTGCCTTTGGTGGATTTGATTCTGGTTGGCAAGGCGCTAACGGAGGGTGTGGTACAGATTCTAATAGAGATGGCCGTAAAGGCCAGGATGGTGGTGACGGAAATAATGGTGCAAACGCTTCTGCTACTCCAGAAGCAACAAATACAACTTTCTTAAACTATTGGACACCAAACGGAAATGCATCTTCTGGAGGTGACGGTGCTGGTGGTGGCGGTGGAGAAGGCGGCGGCGGCGGCGGTAGACAAACGGAAATAAACTGGTGGGATTTTTGTGATGATGGAGGCGGCTCAGGAGGCGGCGGCGGCGGCTCCGGTGGAGAAGGAGGTCAAGGTGGTTTCGGTGGTTTAGGCGGTGGTGGTGCTTTTGGTATTTACAGGTTTAATTCAAATACCGGAGCTTTAATTCAGGATATAACCATAAATATACCAGGAATTGTTCCTAGTGGTGGTTCGCCGGGAAGTGGTGGGCAAGGTGGTGTTGGTGGAGCTGGCGGCTGTGGAGGTGGCGGAAACAATACAAGTACATCTTCGGGTGGTGCAACAGGTTCAAATGGTGGTCTTTGCTCGACTGCAAGAGTTTGTAATAATACAGAGGTTGGTGCCGGAGGTCAAGGTGGCGTAGGAGGAGATGGAGGAGATGGAGGTACAGGACAACCAGGCGCATCGGGCTATTCAGTTCATATGGTGGTTGATGGTGTTTTCTCAAATCCTTCAACAAGTGTTCCGAATCCCACTACGCTTGTTATGGAATATCCAGTAAATGGAAAAGGTTGTGTAAATTCTGAAGTTGTTTTTTCAAATACATTAAATGACCCCTGGATATTAAACGGTGCCTCGTTAATTGATGATTTAAACCCTGGAATTTCTAGCTATACTTTTAATTCTAATCCCGTGTACACCTATTACAGTAATAATGGCATTTACGATATCGAAACTAGCGGAGCCATTTATCAAGATTGGGTACATATCATTGATGATACGAGACCAGCTAATTTATTATTTAATGCTCCATCATCCATATGTTCAGGAGGCATACTGGATATCAGTGCAGAAACATGGGGTACAGAACTTGAATGGGATTGGGTAATTTACGAGGTTGATGCACTAACTCCTATACAATCTAGTACGGAACAGTCACCAAACTTTACCATGCCTGTTGTATCATCGCAAACCACCTATAATATTCGTTACCGGGTTCGTGAATCCTGTTGTGGATGGAGTAAACCTTATTATACAAGTATTGTAGTAAATCCCGAATTTGTACCTACAATTACAGCTGTAGGTTCGACCACTATATGCACGGGTGATTCTGTTGAATTAACAACAAATGCAGGAAATAGTTATCAATGGTCAACAGGTGAAACCACACAGTCAATTGTTGTAAATACTCCGGGGCTGTATACTGTTACAGTTGAAAATATCGACGGATGTATTGGAGAATCTGCTCCAATTGAAGTTGTAATAAACTCAATACCTAACCCAGTAATTGAGGCCATTGGTGATAGCACGATTTGCGCTGGAACATCTGTAGTTATTGAGTCACCATTGGGGAATTCATATTTATGGAATACAGGTGAAACCACTCAATCAATTACGGTTGATACTGCTGGTGTTTATGAGGTATTATATACCGATTTAAATGGCTGCTCTGCTTCTTCAGCTCCCTTTACTATATATGAAACATCAGATTCTATAATTGTAGATGGTAATAACGTAATTTGTCCAGGCGATAGTGTTTTATTGACCAGCTTTTCTCAATATCCAAATCCAATAAACGTATATCAATGGTCTTATAATGGAAGTCCTCTTGCTGGATCAAATCAAAGTGCAATATATGCGAATCAAACTGGGACATATACCTTAAGTATCACTGCAGGATCCTGTTCAGTCATTTCTAATGAAATTCAAATCACTGAATTTGATGCCAATATTTCCTCAAATTCATTGGATTCAACTTTATGTCCAGGAAGTACCATCGACTTACAGGCAAGTTCAGGGGATTCATTTCAATGGTTTTTGAACGGAGTTATAATTCCGGGAGCTACGAATCAAATACTTTCCGTTAATAGTCCAGGCCAATATACTGTTGAGATTATTGATGGTGCATGTACAGATACATCGGGTGTTTATGAGCTTAATTTTATTATTCCAACAATCATCAGTAATACTGGAGTGAATACATTTTGTAGTGGTTCAAGTATTGATTTAATTTCAAGTCCAGGTGATTCGTATCAATGGGCTTTAGATGGCATTGATATCCCTAGCGCAACCGACCAGACCTACTCAGCAAATCAAGGTGGTGTTTACACAGTAACCGTTGTAAACGGATCTTGTACCTCAATATCTGCAGATTTTGTTCTTACTGAAATCATACCTTTAATCTCAAGTGGAGGAGGAATTGATTCACTTTGCCCGGGAAGTACTATTGACCTAACATCCAGCTTAGCTGACACATATCAATGGAGTTTAGATGGTATTGATATTCCAGGAGCCAATAGTCAAACATATACTGCTGATGTAGGAGGTAGTTATACAGTAACAGTTTCAGTAGGGACTTGCACAAATATTACCTCTTTGGAATTTGTGATTACTGAAATCATTCCAACCATAACAGGCTCAGGAAATGCGACAACACTTTGTTCAGGAAACTCACTGGATTTAATATCTAGTGCAGCTGATTCTTATCAATGGGCGCTAAACGGAGTAGACATACCAGGTGCAACTGGTCAAATTTATAATGCAAGCCAAGAAGGAATTTATACAGTAACCACAGTTTTAGGCTCTTGTACATCAACCTCATTAGATTTTAATTTAACTTATTTAATAGCAACCATTTCAAGTACAGGAGGGAATACCTCTTTTTGTTCTGGTGGTGGAATTGATTTGACAGCATCCACAGGTACTTCATATCAATGGCAATTAAACGGTATTGATATTCCTGGTGCAACAAACCAAGTCTATTATGCCACTCTAGAGGGCGTCTACAATGTAATTGTAGTTGACGGGCTGTGCTCTTTAACATCTGCTGATTTTATACTGACGGAAATTATTCCTGTCATTAGTTCCTCAAATGGAGATACCACATTATGTCCAGGAAATAGTATTGATTTAACGAGTACTTTCGCCGACACATACCAATGGATGTTGGATGGGGTAAACATACCAGGCGCAAATTCTCAAACTTATAGCGCAACTGAGGGTGGGGTTTATTCCGTTACTGCCGTAAGTGGAAACTGTGTGTCAACATCCTTAGGTTTTAATATTATTGAAATTGTTCCAACAATCACAAGTGCAGGAAATGAGGTAATCATTTGTCCAGGAGGCTCAATAGATTTGACATCTAGTATTGCCGATTCATATCAGTGGAGCTTAAACGGTGTTGACATACCAGGTGCAACCTCTCAAACGTATACAGCGACTCTTGCTGGTGTATATGCAGTTACTACAACTATTGGAGCAGCGGGTACAGGCATCATAAATACAAATTCAGATTTTGAATTAGGTCCTGGTACAAATTGTGGCAGTCCTACAGATTATTTTTGTGGAAATGATGCTGGACAAGTATTTGATGGTATTCATCCTATATGGGCAGTTGGAAATCAAGGCTGTGTTGGGGGGGTGACAAATTATTCAAGCACATTAGGCGCTCATAGCGGATCAGGGTATGTATATTTTTATGCGGGAGCTGATAATGTAGAATCCGTAGCATTTCCATTTGTAGGAGGAGAGAACGTAGATATTTGTGTTTGGTATTCTGGTCCTCAAGGAGCTGGTGCCTCTGGACAAAATACAGCCAATTCTCATTTCTCCTTGGCTGTAGACGGCGCTCAAGTTGGACCTGATGTTTTGGTTCCGACAAATACAGGATGGACTCAACATTGCTTTACGGTTACAATGACACCTGGTAATCATACCTTTGGAATATTATCTGGCGGTGCTGCTCAATATTCCTTATGGTTTGATGATTTCGAAATCAGCACAGCTAATGGTTCATGTACTTCAACTTCTCAAGACTTTGTGCTTACCGAACCATTAATGGATATTAGTTCGACAGGAGGGGCGACTACATTGTGTAACGGAAATACAATAGAATTAAATAGCACACTTGCGGATACGTATCAATGGACTCTCAATGGTGTGGATATACCCGGTGCAACTGATCAGGTTTTTGTAGCATCAGAACCAGGTAATTATTCCGTAACAACGACAATTGGTTCATGTGTGATAACGACATCCGAATTTGTAATATCTGAGGCTTTCCCTCAAGAACCAGTGATTACATTAAGTGATACCACTGGATGTATTCCGCTAATTATTGACCTTTCACACGACATTTCCGGTGTTACCACTCAATGGATTGTTGATGGTGTTTTATTTTCATCAAATCAAACGAGTCAGCTCACAATAAATGAAATCGGTTGTATTGACTTGGAATTGATATTAACAAGTGCCTCCGGCTGTGAGTTTTCCGCGGAAATCTTGAGTGCAATCTGTGTAACGCCATCTCCAATCGCTTCATTTACAACAAACCCCTCTGTTATTTCAAATGACCAAGAAGCCATTAATTTTATAAATACCTCAGAATTCTCTGATTACTACTTCTGGGATTTCGGAAATGGCTCGAGTAGTGATATGGAAAATCCAAGTCAGAACTTCAATGTTAGTGATAATGGATATCAAGTTGTACTCACCGCTTATAACAATGAAGGCTGTTCAGACACCTATTCAATTAGTTTGGTTTCAAACGAAGTGGGTACTGTATTTGTCCCGAATACCTTTACTCCTGATGGAGATGAACATAATCAGGAATTTGCCCCTACAACAATTCCAGGTTTGAAATTATTCAGCTACAGCATGAAAATATACAATAGGTGGGGAGAACAAGTCTTTGAATCCAATAATATTAATTTTGGCTGGGATGGCACTTACGGTCCTGGAGCAAAACAAGCTCAGGAAGGCGTATACATTTGGAAAATAACGTATCATGATCAAAACTCAAATGAACGTAAAGAGATGACGGGACATGTCACTTTACTTAGATAGCTTTACAAGCGAATTACTTTTTTACTGAGTATTTTACCATCCAATTCAACGCTTATGATGTAATTTCCCTTTTCAAGTGATTCACCATTCAATTTTAAATAATTTAATCCTACTTCAGGGTTAAAGTAAAAAGATTGCTCAACCTTGCCATTAATGGTTGATAAGGAAAGCTTTATTTTATCCGTTCCACTAGAGTTGTATTGCACGGTAATCTCTTTGTCAAAAGGATTTGGGTAAACACCAAGCATGATGATTTCATTATCTATTAATGGAGTAAGTCCTGCACTTGGATCGAACATTTCTGTTTGACTACAATCATCAAAAGTTCGCTCTGAAGCTTCACTAATCTCGGTCAAAAAGGTTTGTCCGTCATTGACATAATAACTTTTTGCACGTTCAAAATCAAGATTCGATGAAAATACACTTTCGCAAAGCATCCAATCTGCCTGAACCCTTTCTTGATTTACGTCTAAAATAAGATAACCTCTTTGGTCAAGATTCGACCATTTCACATGAGGATTGGCAGCTGTAATGATTTCAGTTGGTAAATCGAAAGGGAAACCAACAGAGGTAACACTTGTGATTACAAATTCCACACCCATACTGCCAGCGCTAGAAGAGGCGTCGTAATTACTTCCAGGTAAATCATTTGCCCAAGAGGTATGAATATCTCCTGTTAAGACTACCAAATTATCGATATTATTATTTAAAATATCACCATAAAACCGTTCCCTTTCAGCAGGGTAACCGTCCCATTGATCAGGATTTAAAACGAGCCCAAAAACTTCCAAAGGAGCCATCATGACCTGTTGGCCTATAATAT
>WTIB01000325.1 GCA_011522905.1 Crocinitomicaceae bacterium
AATACTTGCATCACATTGACATAACAAACTTATATCCTTGTGCTGAAGGTGCAGGTTATGCGGGAGGCATTGTCTCAGCTGCTATAGATGGGATGAACTGTATGCTTAAATTGGCTCAAAAGAAGAAGAATTAAATTATTTTAGAAGATCTGATAAAGGCTTAATTTTAGAAATTGACAGCTTTGGCCTAGTCCATAAAAAGTATAAAAATTAGAGTGTTTAAATCTGTTGCCGCATAGATGTAAAATAAATAGGCTTTACTGAAATTAAAATTACCCTATTTTTGTACTATGAAAAGGGTTGTAGTCGGTTTATCAGGAGGTGTTGATTCTAGCGTAGCAGCACATCTACTCGTTGAACAAGGGTATGAGGTCATAGGAATGTTCATGAAAAATTGGCATGATGAATCCGTTACTATATCTGATGAATGTCCTTGGATTGACGATTCCAATGATGCCCTACTCGTTGCCGATAAACTGGGAATTCCTTTTCAGGTTATCGATCTCAGTAAAGAATATAAAGAGCGCATTGTAAATTATATGTTTGCCGAATATGAAGCAGGTCGAACTCCAAATCCTGACGTATTATGCAATAGGGAAATTAAATTTGACGTATTCATGAAAGCGGCTATGGAGCTTGGTGCTGATTATGTTGCTACAGGACATTATTGCCAAAAAAGAAAAGGAAAATCTAATGGATTTGAGTTGATTTCTGGAGCAGACAAGTCAAAAGATCAATCCTATTTTCTTTGTCAAATTACCCAGGAGCAGCTCTCTAAAGTCCTTTTTCCAATTGGTCATCTCGAAAAAAAGATGGTCCGAAAAATTGCAAAAGAAGAACAGTTGGTGACTGCAGATAAAAAAGACTCTCAGGGCCTTTGTTTTGTTGGGAAAATAAAACTCCCAGAATTTTTACAACAACAACTGAAGAGCAAAACAGGAAAAGTAATTGAAATCCCAGAGGACCATCAACAATTTAAAAATTATCATTCATTAAATAACAGTGTTGAAAATATTGAAAAATTGTCTTTGCCTTTCAAATACACCCCGAATGACGGACTAAAGGTCGCAGAGCATAATGGCGCTCATTTTTATACGGTCGGTCAAAGAAAAGGATTGCACATTGGAGGTAGACCAGAACCAAGCTTTGTAATAGGCATTGATACAAAAGAAAATTACGTGTACACGGGTCAATCTAAAAGACATCCTGGATTAAATAGATATGCGCTTAAGCTTAAAAAGGAATCCATGAATTGGATTAATGATAAAAACGAGAACACCCAACAACCCTATTTATTTAGAATAAGATATAGACAAGAGCTCCAAAAAGGAGTTTTAGTCAATAAAAATGGAGATTGGTATATTTTGTTTGATAAGAAACAAACCGCAATAAGTCCAGGACAATTTGCAGCTTGGTACTCACAAGAGGTCCTAATAGGTTCTGGAGTTATTGATTATTAATTCATATTTATTGAAAACATAAGCGTATCATTCTCGATATTGGTTCTGTTCTTCACCAAATCCATTAAAGAGGCAACTTCATGAATATCAATAGGGCTTTCAGTTCCCATTTCTCGATGCTTCGATAATTTTAGTTGAGCTTTTCTTACCTTATTTGTTCTCAATGTTTGAATGTTTCTTTTCATAACAAAAGTTTTTCTGATAGCTATAACGCAAGAATCATTCCAAGGTTTCAATTCTTATGTATTCCTTTAAATTTTGATATTTTCTCGGTATCAAGTATAGATGACTTAATCATCGTTTGGCAGTTCAAAATTACCATCAATAGTCTGTATATTTGCGCTATGAAATTAGTTTCTTTCGTGATGTTATGCAGCTTGCTATTAAGTTGTAGCTCAGAGTCGGATAGCAAAAATCCTGGACCAAATAAAGACGAGAATACAGATATTTTTGGGAACGAAATAGTGAATCAATCCGTTAATCAACCAAATCTACTCGACAGTACTGAGCAATATTTAAATGACGTTATTGGTCTTCACTGTAGAAAGACTTTATTCATTTCCGAAGAAGAAAATTATGAAATAAAGGTATTTAAGGAAAATCTTAATCAAGATAGTATTATTGATGCCATTATTACCATTAATCGTTTGGCTTTCGCCGAGCAAAAAGCACAAGAATCAGAACAACCTATAAAAGCAAAGGAAATTGGCTATATGGGACCATTCAATGCTTTTTATTTTTACAACGGTGCTACAAATCAAATCTCGAACCCTATTGTTGTCCCTTCCTCTCCCCTTGTCAATCTTAAAATTAACTTTGAGAATATAAGTAATAACGAGTATAAAGATGTTTTGGTGGATTATCGAATTAGAAACTCAAGCACGAGACAAGTTTACTTTTTATACGGAATGGTTCCTTCACTTGTATTTGAACACACCATATTTGATGAACTCGGAACAAATAATAAAGTGGCCTATTCTTTTAACTACAAACCAGGAACTCAATCTGAAATTAAAAATATCCTTTTAACACAAGGGAAAATCAAGCGAATCCCTAAGCAATCAAATTTATTCACCTTTGAACCTGAAATAATAAATACAAAAAAAACAGTTCAGGAATTTTTCTTTATACCAGGACAAGGAAAATATTTTTCATTGGGAAAGAATTAAAACTTACCCCGAATCGTGATGATAAAGTTTCTACCCGGAGCTGAAATATTAGAGGCGAATTTCCTGTAATTCTGGTCAAGAATATTTTCACATGCCAGTTGAATGGATAAATTTTTATTAAAGGTATAATTACATCTTAAGTTTACTGTATACCAGCTAGGCATCCCATCTGGTAGAGCAAATGCATAATTATCTTCGCCAACCAAATTGTAATCTGAAAGGCGCTTCCAACCAGAATAATTTACAAAGAACTCTGTTGACACTTTCTTTTTTTGATACTTTAAGCTAAGCCTTCCAAAAACAGGCGGAATATGATCTAAAGGATAAGGTACAGTGTCTGTTAAAATTCTACCATACGTGTAATTAATGGTAGCGTATATATTGAAATATTTACCCAAATTTCCGTTTAAAATACCTTCTAAACCCATGACATAAGCCCTATTCGCATTAGTCGTAGTTATTACCTCACTGTAGGTTCCTTCGTATAATATAGAATCCTCTCCATTAAAACTGGCATTTTGAATGGTCAATGCATTCGTTAAAAATGTACCAAAAATATTTGTCGAAAATTTAAGCTTTTTAAAAAGCGTCAATTCAGAACCCATTTCAAGATTGTAAGAATATTCAGGTTTTAAATTTGGATTTGGAACAATTACTTTTCCAGGAACAGATTCAAAAACTTTAGACACGTCATCCACATTTGGAGCCCTGAACCCAGTAGCAAAAGAAATGGTATATCGAAATGATTCTTTAGGCATATAAATCAATCCTAAATTCCCGTTGATAGAAGAGTTTTGTTGATTGATTGCATTAAAAGGAAAAGGAAAAAAAGTTTGGTCAATAAACAATGCATTTAGCCTAACATGTGAAGCACGAATACCAGCATTTAATATGGTTTTTTTTGATACTTCCCAAGTATCAGTACAGTAGGCCGCAAAAGAGCTCATATCAGACCCTCCATCCGGATAACGCGTATCAAGTGGTGAATTTTGGAGGGTAAATATTGTTGTTGAATAAGCTGTTGAACCAACAATATTATGAGCTATATCTAATCCATAATTCAGCTCATGTTTGCCCCCCTTGTTCTCGTCTGATTGAATTAAATCCTTCGAGAAATCAAAGTTTAAAGTAAAAATATCTAAATCTTCTATCCGATTATTCAGCTGATCATCCCCGTAAAGCCTTACCATTCGGCTCTCCGTTATCGCCTGATAAGCTGCAATCAACTTAGCATGATCATACCATTTGTTCGATTTAGAGTGTTCAAAAGTGTATGAAGAAAAAAGCCTGTACTGAGGTCCATAATACCACTCAGCGTACTTCGCGACACCATTTTCCATTTGTGTCAATCGATCGTATCTGTCAATATTACCTGAGTTAGAAAGCTGAATATTAAGCTTATGGCTTACAAATTGATTTTGTCGAAATATAAGTTTTTGAAGAAAATCAAATTGATGATAAGCAGAACCTATCTGTAGATTCGGATCATTGTTAGTTATCATTGTATCTAAACCATTCACACGAGAAACATACCAATTCCTCTTACCAAAATCTTGAGCAAAGTCTTTCCTTCTAGCACCTTGTCTCAAGTCACCAAAATTGGAATATGTAAATGATGTTAATGATCCTACTTTATCATTTCCAACGGAAACATGCGCATTTGTTGCAAAACCATTAGCAGCGGAAAAATATCGCGAGTATGCATTTCCGAGAACCATTATTTTATTTGGGTTTCTACTTAATACGGGGTCTTTTGTTTTAAAGGTCATTACCCCTCCTATTGCATCAGAACCATAAACTACAGAACCAGGACCAAATAAAACCTCTACCCGCTCCATAATAGAATTATCAAGGGTAATGATATTTTGTAAATGACCACCTCTGTAAATCGCATTGTTCATACGCACACCGTCTACGACCATTAATACTTTATTGGTTTCAAAACCCCTTATTATTGGACTTCCTCCACCCAACTGACTCTTTTGAACAAATACATTTCCCGAATTATCTATTAAATCTGCCATTGAGGATTGATTTTGTGCTTCCATTTCCTTACTCCTCATTACACGAATTTTCTGAATAACATCTTTTTTCTTTTCTGATATTCGATTTGCCGAAACGACCATTTCCTCTAAGGTGTTTGCACTTGATTCAAGACTTACCTTGAAACTCATTTCTCTTAGATCCTTAAATGTAAGCGTCTTTGAAATATAGTCTTCATGATAAAATGAAATTCGCCATTGCGTATCCGCAAGGTTAAAAATATCTGTTTGAATTTTTCCCTTTTTATTGGTGTAATGATCCTCCACAAGAGTATAACCTCCGAGCGTTGGTTGAATTTTCCATCCATCGCCATCTGGAACGACGTCTCTTCCATAAATCACTACATTAACATCGTAAATGGGTAATGCTGATACATCATCATAAACAGCAATTTTTTGCTGACCAAAAATGCTTATTGTACATGCGATAGAAAAAACGAAAAGAAAATTATGAACTAGCGTCTTAATCACCCCGCAAATTTATTATTTTTATTAGGTATTGTACAAATTATGAGCCATAGTTTTAAAGCCAGTAAAACTTATCGTTTCTTCTCCATTCCATCCGAAAATAATTCGAAAAATTTACTTGTTGCCCTGCACGGATATGGCCAGCTTGCATCCTTTTTTATAAAGAAATTTAATGCTTGCTCTAAAGACTATACGATACTCGCTCCAGAAGGGCCTCACCGCTTTTATAAAAATGGATATTCAGGCCGTGTAGGAGCTTCATGGATGACAAAGGAAGCCAGAGAAGATGACATTAAAGACAATATCAATTGGCTTACAGAATGGTTAACGGAACATTTAAAGGAAAACACTTACGATAAAATCATTTTACTTGGATTTTCGCAAGGCGGTGCAACTGCAGCAAGATGGTATTATAATAATCCAGACCTATTTGATCAACTCATTTTATGGGCGTCAGTATTTCCACCTGATATTTCTAAACCAAAAATTAAATTACCCAATAATAACCTATATGTAGTGGGTAAAAATGATGAGTTCATCAATGACGAAATGCGTTTAAATGAAGTTAAATTTTATCAAAACATAGGATTTGATACTCATGTTTACGATGGAAATCACGATATCGATCCTTTTGTGATACAACAAATATTAAAATAGATTATTTTCCTTCTTCTGACTTCGCTACAATTGCCGCCACTGTAGCATCACTAGTGACATTGATAACAGTTCTACACATATCAAGAATACGATCAATCGGGTAGATAATAATGATCCACATTGGATTCAATCCAACTGATGATAAAACAAACATGAGCATGATCAAACCGGCACTAGGTACTGCCGCAGATCCAATAGAAGCTAAAGTTGTAGTCGCAACAATCCCAAGCTGCTGTGATAAACTTAAATCTACTCCATGAAACTGTGCTAAGAAAATCACTGCCACCGCCTGATATAAAGAAGTCCCATCCATATTTACGGTTGCGCCAATAGGCAAAACAAAGTCACTTACCCTTTTAGGCACTTTAAGCTCGTTTTCCACACATCTAATAGTCACGGGAAGTGTTGCAGCACTTGAGCTTGTAGAGAATGCAAGAAACTGGGCAGGACTTAATTTTTTGAAGAACTCGACATAACCAAAACGAACGCCAAAAACTCTCTGTAATAAAGGGTAAAATACGAAAAGTAGCAAACTCAAGCCCAGAAGCACAACGAGCGTATACATTCCCAGAGTACTAAATAGCGAAAACAATTCAGAAGGTGAATTAGCGATTTTAGCCAGTACACCAGCCATTAAGCAAAAGACAAAAAAGGGAGAAATCGCCATAACCATATTTACCATTTTGATGAAAACCTCTCCCATTCCATCAAAAAATTCATGTACCCTTTTAGATTTTTCGTTTTGAAGCATGGAAAGAGCTATTCCGAAAAATAGCGCGAAAAAGATGACCTGTAGCATGAGCTTACTACTTGAAAAAGATTTCACTAAATTCTCTGGAACCATGTCTACAAAAGGCTGCAGTGGGCCAGGATCTCTTTTCTTTGCTTCTTCATTTTTTGACATCATTTTTTGATAATCGGAAGAGCTCTTTTCTTCGGATAAAGATTTTTCTATTGCACTAACAACAGCAGGATCCGCATTTTTCAGTTCATTTTTTCCGTCTTTGATTTCTATCCCCTCTGAATGTGCCCAAATCTCGTACCGTAAGCGATTTGTATTTTCTAATGAAGTGGTACCTGGTTTGATAAGATTCACCAAACTTAAACCAATGGTTACAGAAGTAACTGTCGTGAGCAAATATAAACCTAGAGTTTTGGCACCGATTCTTCCTAACTGACGCACATTTCCAAGACTCGCGACACCACTGACTATTGAAAATAGAACCAAAGGAATGGCTATGAATTTTAAGCAATTGATGAATATTACACCAAAGGGGTCAATCCAATCTACTGTGAAATCATTCCAACCGGCATAACCCGAAATTAGTGCCCAAAAAACACCTAATATCATTCCAATCATGATTTTCCAGTGTAATGCCAAATTCTTCATAATTCAAAATTTTAGACAAATGTACAATTTAAGGTGTAAATCTATACGAGTGAAAAACTTGAGTTTCGTATATTTGAATTCAAATTATTCCTATGGCTGTTTCATCAAAAGACATTGATTTTAATTACAATGACGACCAAATGCGTCTAAAAATAAGGGCAATGGAAAGGGCCTTAGACAAAATCTATCTTGGAGGAGGGAAAAAGCGAATAGAAAAACTGCATAAAGCAGGAAAACTTTCAGCTCGTGAACGAATAAATCTTCTTCTAGACGCGAACTCGGAAAGTATTGAAATTGGAGCCTTTGCAGGTGACGGAATGTACGAGGAATATGGGGGCTGTCCATCAGGAGGAGTTGTTGTAGTTATTGGCTATGTAAGTAAAAAACAATGTATAGTCGTTGCAAATGATACCACGGTAAAAGCGGGTGCTTGGTTTCCGATTACAGGTAAAAAGAATCTTAGAGCACAGGAAATTGCTATTGAAAATAATCTTCCTATCATATACCTAGTCGATTCCGCAGGAGTATTTCTTCCTATGCAAGATGAAATTTTTCCGGATAAAGAACATTTTGGTCGTATTTTTAGAAATAATGCCGTAATGAGTTCAAAAGGTATTGTACAGATAGCCGCAGTAATGGGAAGCTGCGTTGCTGGTGGAGCATATCTCCCCATTATGTCAGATGAGTCTTTGATTGTAAACAAAACAGGAACTATTTTTCTTGCGGGTTCATATCTAGTAAAAGCAGCTATTGGAGAGTCTATTGATAATGAAAATCTTGGTGGTGCACATACCCAAACAGAAATTTCTGGAGTCTGTGATTATAAAGTAGAAAACGATAAGGAATGCCTCAAAACTATTCGAGATATTATAGGCAAAATTGGTGAATCTCAAAAGGCTGGATTCAATAGAGAAGAACCATCCTTACCTAAAATGAGTCTTGAAAAAATCTATGGACTCTTGCCCGCGGAAAGATCAAAACCTTATGCAAGTAAAAAATTACTTGAATGTCTTGTTGATGACTCTAAATTCACTGAATATAAAGCCGGTTTTGGTAAAACATTAATTACGGCATATGCGAGAATTGATGGTTGGAGTGTAGGAATTGTAATGAATAACAGAGAAATCGTGAAGAATGCCAAAGGAGAAATGCAATTTGGTGGAGTGATTTATTCTGACTCTGCTGATAAAGCGGCACGTTTTATTATGAATTGTAATCAAAAGAAAATACCACTAGTGTTTATACATGATGTAACGGGCTTCATGGTTGGATCCAAAAGCGAACATGGGGGTATTATAAAGGATGGAGCCAAAATGGTAAATGCCATGTCTAATTCTACTGTTCCCAAGTTCTCAATTGTTATTGGGAATTCCTATGGCGCTGGTAATTACGCTATGTGCGGAAAAGCATATGACCCTAGACTTATCGTGGGATGGCCAACAGCTGAAATTGCGGTAATGAGCGGCGCTGCGGCCGCAAAAACACTGCTCCAAATTGAGATCTCTTCCTTAAAATCGAAAGGTGAGGAAATCACCAAAAAGAAAGAGGAGGAATTGTTTAATAAAATCAAAAGTAAATACGACGAGCAGATATCTCCATATTATGCTGCGAGTAGGTTATGGATTGATGCGATTATTGACCCTGTTGAAACAAGAAAAATCATCTCAATGGGTATTGAAATGGCCAATCACAATAAGGATATCGAGAAATACAATGTAGGAGTTATTCAGACATAATTATTCGTCACTCGAGCTCTTCCCATTAAAATAATGGGTATAGCCAAAGCCGACCGTTAAAAAGGAAGAAACTCGACCAAATTCTGAAGATTCATATCCTAAGTCACCTTCAACACCAATAGTCCATGGCTTAAATCCAAAACCATAAAAAGGATAACCAATGGTTAATCTGTAAGAATTTGCTTCATCAGAGGATAGCACCAAGCCAAGAACTGGTTCAACATAGGTAGACTGAATGACATTAAGCAAGGTTCCCTGAGCGCTCAGTTTATCCGTTTTAATCATAACATGGGCATAACCAAATTTGACACCAAAATCAGTCCCAAATCGCTCTCCCCAAAACTTTTCATGTGAGATCTTCAAAAAACCAGCTAGAGTATGCATCCCCCCATATACAGCGGATGGTAAACTAAATTCATTAACAGCAAAATAACTGTAATGCCCCCCTGCCCCAATTGCAAAACCATTTTTGAATGCATACTGATAATAAGGACTTACGCAAACCAAACCCTGCATAATATCCTTGAACGGTTGATTTATAAATGAATTTGGAAGCCCCAATTCTAAAGTAAACGAATCATCAGGGTCAATCGACTGGCTCCTACCATGACAGAACATGAAAAAAAATGCAAGAATTGTAAAAAGCTTTGTCCTCATATCTGCCAACAATATAAGCTAAAAACGTATAGGATTTTTATTTATTGTCAGGAAATTAGTCCACAAGGAAATTTCAACATATCAAACACATGTACTTTAAATTCTTTGATTGAATCGTCTACAATTCATTATAATGAAAATCCTTAGTTAATTTGATATATTCTGAAGTGTATGTATTATCCGAATTTCGTATAACCAACTCATTTTCGACAATCTCTTTTTTGTGAAATGAATAGCTCACAATTACACGGGAATTCAATTTATAGGTTTTGAATGGTATTATATTTAACTTGCTTTTATTAACATTTTCGAACCCAACGAGAACTGAACGGACTCCTTTTGCGTCTTTTTGTTTGAAAAAAAATTTGTCAAAATTCACTTTGTCGACTTGCACGTACCT
>WTIB01000233.1 GCA_011522905.1 Crocinitomicaceae bacterium
TAGTATAACCAAAAAACCAAAAACACATAAATTATAATAGATTCCTGTTCAGTTAGCTCTAAATTGAATAATGACCAGATGACCATAAAACCCACGCAATACCACATTCCCAGCCATGCGCCCATAAGTACATTTATGAGAACATTACTCTCTGGACTTATTACTACTGTTGTCATTTTCGAGGAATCATCAAAACTGATTCGTTCTCCAATCCATTTCATAAAACAAAAATAAAAAACCCCTAAGAAATCTTAGGGGTTTAATTATAATATCTTATATCTTAATAGTTCCATACGTCATGTTCCCACTTACGTATTTCACCTTTAATTCTTTCAGCTTCACGTAGAGCATCTACACCGAAACGGTAATCCTCTATATTTCGATCAAACTTATCTGATGTTCTATAAATTTGAGCATTGAACTTTCTTTTCCAAAATAAATCATCAAAGGTCATCCATTGCGCATCAGACTTGTCATTGTAAGTATAATAATTCACGATTACATTTCTTAACTCAGGGAAATACAGCCAAAACATTTCCTTTTCTTCAGTCAGCCCAACATTGTCATCATATCCACGTGCATTTGATGAAGCGATTACCTCTACACCATTGTTGTAAACAACCATTGGTCCAATCTGATATTGATCTGGAGTTTCAGGTTCAGTATACTTAAACTTCGATACCGGTGCAATTGCGATTATTCGCTTGTCAAGCATCGATCTTTCTTTATCGAAAAACCAATCTTCCTTTATATTATAGGCAACAATACCAGCAGAAGATTGATATACAATAGGTGCAGGTTTTTCCAAAACACTTCCTGGTGTGGCATTATCCCAATACTTACGTATTTCATCTACGTTATCTTCAATATTTGTAGTGGCATATTCTCCTGCTAGAGAGTCAATCCAATCCAAAAATGGTAAACCAGTCTTTCTTAAGGTAATTTCATTACCATCAAAATCGATATAACCATATGGCTCAGCACTTCCAGCAGAGGCGATTACCCTATCAATGTCGTTCTTATACTTTTCATTCACGAAATATTCATCACTTGAATTTTTTGTAAAGGGATATTTAAATTGATATCCATCTTCTTTTAAAATATAATCTGGATCACTAATTCGATAAACGGTCAAATCACCCAACAGTATGTGACGTCTTATAATTGTCCATAAAGACCAACGCTCCTGGTGTTTATTCCAATATGGGTTATCTATATCCTCCGGAGTTTTTGGAGCTTCATATAATCCATAATAAGAATCGAATGGAAAGAAAATTTCATGATTTAGTTTTTCTCGGGCATCAATTCTTGAAAATACACGCTTTGACCATACGTAATCAGCAAGTCTAACGTGCTCGTAAGGTACTGCACTTCTAATGGGCACCTCATCTTTGATAACCACTCCGTCGATGATACCGCCATCTAATGTATTGTAGGGTCCACGAGGTGGAACATCTTGCGCATTAAATGTAAAATTTAAAAATACACTAACAATAATTAATAATAACGTTCTCATAATCTTTTTTTTTTGAGCCTAATGTTATCTTGTAACAGCTAAAACAGCTTTAATAGACTCTGTTTTATTACTTCCATTCCTTTTATAGTTAATCAGAACAGCATAGTCTCTTCCAGGCATTGCTTTCTTTAAATATTCCTTTTTCAATAAAGGACCTGAAAAAGTAAACTTATCACTTCCAACATACACAGTTCCACCAGTAACTGTAAAGGTTACTCCGTTTAACGGGCAATCAGCACCTAAAGTTACACGCAATCTCGTATTTGAACTTCTTGAAGCCTTATTACTGACCAATCTAGCTAATGGGAATGGTTTCACATCATATGGGAATGTACCAAAGTTTATGGTATTTCCTTCTGCATCCTTTCCTGATAAGTTTATATTAATTCGCGAACCTGGTCTATTTGCTCGGATCGTGTATCCTTTCTGACCGTTTATAGTCGCAGGACTAACTGATGCTCCTGGCGCAGAAATATTGGTTGAAACCGTACCTGCCGTTGTAGCAAGCAATTTGTGAGGCCAACCAGCATATAAAATGTTCATTTCGGGTAATGATACTGAACCTGCCTTTGTAACTACCTGAACCGCTGTATTATAATTGGCTACTTTCATCTGACCATTCTTATCTTTTATGGCAACCGTACCACTTAATACCATTTCTCCCCCACTAGGTGCAGTAAATTCAACAATTGCTTTACCATCTTTTGTCTCGATTACGGTTCCCTGCTCCGGTTTAACGATAGGTTGCTTTTCAGTATCATAAGCAACCATCATAACGTCCATTCTTACCTTAGAACCGGCTGCTGCTGACGGTGGAGCAAAAGCTCGACCCTCAACTGCGTTAAACGAATAAGAACCACCACCAACTAAGCCAGCTAAATAGGATAATGCATCTGCACGGGCTGTCAATACCTCACTTTGCAAACCTGAAAGAGCGGCAATCGCAGCCACAACTGGAGCATGATCAAATGTCATTCCAATCCAATGCAATGGCCCGGTC
>WTIB01000142.1 GCA_011522905.1 Crocinitomicaceae bacterium
TTGTAGCTCATTACCTTAATTGTATTGGCATTTTCAGGAATTGTGTTTTCAGAAAGCTGTATTGAATAAACCCTTAAATGAAAAGGAATACCAATTAAGACTATACTAGAAGAAAGGAAGAACCATTTCGATTTAAGAATACCCCATACCATTATAAACACCAAATTCATAATTAAAGCGATGGGATAGGTTAAACCAAAAAAAGGAATAATAGCAATCTCTTCCGGATTGACATATGGGGCTGTATAGCTCAGAAGAAGTTGTAATGAAAACAGTATATTCATTCCAATAACTGCCCCCAAACTATAGGATCTTAATTTCTCAGAGCTATCCATTTTTACTTTGATTAAAAAGGAAATCTTTTTCCTCCTTGGTCAAGGAATCATAACCAGACTTTGATATTTTATCTAATATGAGATCTGTTTTCTCTTGTTTCTTTCGTTTATCAAAGTTGTATTGTTCATCAGTTTTATGTTGGTCTGATCGAGTGTAATACATTTTAGGCTTTTTCTTAAAAAGATTTTTAATCTTCTCTTGGAGTCTTTCTATTTGAAAAATGACATTTTTAGATGTGTTTATATTCTGAACTGCCAAGAAACCAAAAAAAGCACCACCAAGATGTGCGAAATGAGCAATGTTATCACCTTCCTTACCTATTCCAATGAGATCTGTAGCCAAAAAGAAAAGTGCCAACAAGAATAAACGAACAGGAAGTATACCAAATAGATGAACTTTAGTATTTGGGCTATAAAACGCAAGTGCAGTAAAAATAGCCATTACAGAACCTGAAGCTCCAATAACATGATGGGCTTCGTAAACCGAGCTGAATAAGGTGGTATTCAGTATTTCGGAGACTCCCCCTAATAAACCACCAAAAATGTAAACAAGAAGTAATTTCTTGCCGCTAAAAAATCTTTCAAACATATTTCCAGCGAAATAAAGAAAGATCATATTGAAGAAGATATGGTATAAATCAAAATGTGTGAATATACTTGTAAATACACCCCATGGCATCATTAAGAATTCTTTCCAGGAGGTGTTTAAAGTAAAAATAACATCAATCAGCGGAAACAAGTCCTTATCTGACATTCTCCCTATAGCCAAAAAAGTATGGATAAATAAAAAGACGACTACATTCGCGATAACTATGCGATTGGTCATCGTTCCATTTTTCAGCTGATGCTTGAGTTCCTCAGATAAGTTTCTTCTTTGATACATGTTACCAAAAATTTGAACGGTCTTTTTTTCGCCAATACAAAACCATTACCGCTCCAGCTATTGCCCCTCCCAAATGAGCCAAATGAGCTACATTATCCATCTCGCTTGGATTAAAAACCTTATAAACAGTATAAGCTAAGTAGGCACCAACAAGATATTTTGCTTTTACAGGAACTGCAAAATATAGATAAAAGGTGGTATTTGGGAATAAAATGGTAAATGCTGCCATGACGCCAAAAATAGCCCCAGATGCTCCTACCATTGGAGTTTCAACCATTCTGACATATCGCTCAACGGTATATTTATCTCCGAAATATTCGAAAGAATTATCATTAAGAATGGCTTGATTTATCGTACTCAAGGTGTTACCATCTTGTACTAATTGTTCTTTTAAAGTTTCAATTTCATAAACTCCTATCATATTAAATAGTGCAAAGGCTGCAAAAGCAGAAACCAAGTAAAATATGAAAAATCGTTTTGGTCCCCACATTTTCTCAAGATGAGCGCCAAGGATGACGAATAACCACATGTTGAATAAAATATGGAAAAAGTCAGCGTGCATGAAAAAATGCGTTACCAACTGAAAGGGTTCAAAAAATGGGGAGTTTACATAATGTGCTCCAAAATCCTGAATAAGATTAATTCCTTGAGTCCCTAAAAAAAAACTGGCAACAAAGAACATGATATTGAGTATCAAAATGTTTTTGGTGACTTGAGGGAGATTATTGAGCATATTAAAAATTTGAAGTAAGTTGTTCTAATGTTATGGTTTGCATAATAGGTTTACCATTCGGACAAAAGGAATGATCACTATGAGAGAATAAAACTTCAATAAAATTTTGAATTTCCTCATTTGTTTTAAATTGAACACTTTGACCCGTGCTTTTGATCACTTTAACTACAATCTCATGTGCCAATTCCCCCTTATCTGCATCATCTTCTAATAAAACCTTTGTAATATCCGTAATGCAATGTCTTGCTTCGTTTTCATCAAGACAGGCAGGCAACTGTTCAAAAATGATTGTGTTTTTTTCAATTTTAAATTGAAATCCGAGTTGCTTGAGTAGATTTTGCGCTCCATTCCATGACGAAATTTCATCTTTGTTATACTCAGCCTCAATAGGAAATAGAAGCTTCTGAGAGTCTATGGGCTTGGTAACAAATTGCTTCATCATTTCATCATAAATCATCCGTTCATGCGCTCGTTTAGAGTCTATAATTAAGAGTCCGGATTTGGAATTCGTAATAATATACCTATCCCGAAGTAAAAAATCCTGCTTAGCA
>WTIB01000019.1 GCA_011522905.1 Crocinitomicaceae bacterium
CACCTCTAAATTCGGTGAAGTTGATGCCATAAAAGTGCTTTACGATCTAAATACCGATAGTGTGTATTTTATCAATTCCAATTTGTATGACTACCATGTCTCCTTCTGTATGGATTACCTTTCTTACCCACATAACAGCTGGAAATTCAATTATGATAACTATACCACTACTGATCATCGGGATTATTTAATGGGAACGATTAATCGATTTTATAATAAAAACTTATATACCCTTGAGTTCTCCGTTGCCGACAATATAAAAAGCGATCAGATTAAAAAATTTCACAAACGAATTATAAATCATTTCAGGCTTGCAAGTGAAATTAAACTGTTTATTAATACGAATAGAATGCAAAGCATTTCTAATTCCCTTAATGGCATAAAAACCATAAGTGCAGATGATATTTACAAAGGACAAACGATACAAATATTAAATCAAAAAGAATCCTACGGGAAACTCGTTTTTATTGAAGCAAATGAAATCGAAGCTAAAAATGTAAAAGCTCAAGATATTGTTGTCATTAAGGGAACTCCTAAAGATTTGCCACCTATTGCTGGGCTTATCACTACTGATTTTCAGACTCCCCTAAGTCATATAACGATTCTATGCCAGAATAGAGGAACTCCAATTATTGCCTTAAAAAAGGCATGGAGTGATTCTTTGCTGCGATCTTTTGAAGGTCAGCCTGTTTATTTCAACGTGAAGCAAGACTCCTTCGAGCTTAAAAAGTCTGACTTTGAACAGATAGAAGCTTATTGGAATAAAAAACGAAACGAGATACAATTGATCTCTTTATATAAAGATGCAAGTATAAAAGAAATTTTACCTATTGAGCTTGTCAATAAAAACTCCATAAATATAGTAGGGGGTAAGGCCGCTAATTTTGGAGAGCTCGAAAAGATTATTGGTCAACTTGACTTAAACTCCAAAACACCTGAAGGCGCTTTTGCTATTCCTTTCTACTTTTATTTAGAGCATTTAAAAGTGAATAAGATCGATTCCGTTATTAATCAGTTCATAGCCTCAAATATGCAAGGTATGGATGACAAGGAACTTCGAGAATTTCTCAGCACTGTTAGACATCAAATCATCACTGCTCAAATCAATCCTGATTTAATTAAAAATATAGAGAAGATTGTTTCTAAAGGTGAGTTCAAAAGAATTAGGTATAGATCCTCAACAAATGCAGAGGATATTGAAGGGTTTAATGGGGCAGGGTTATATGATTCCAAAACAGGCATTCTAGATAGTGATGACAAAAGCTTTGCCATGGCCATAAAAAAAGTTTGGGCAAGTGCATGGAATTATAAGGCATTCATGGAGCGGCAATATTTTGGCATTAATCAAAAAACGATTGCCATGGGCGTCTTATGTCATCGATCTTTTCCTGATGAAAAAGCAAATGGTGTTGTGATTACTAAAAATTTATATCGGAACAATTATCGCGGCTTTGTTATCAATGCGCAATTTGGCGAAACAAGTGTTGTCAATCCACCCGATGGAACAATTTGTGAGCAAATGATATGTTATTCTGACAAAAATGACTCGTTTTATGGTAAAAAAAATATTGTAGAATACTTATCCTACTCTAATATTTTACCTGATACACTAGATCAAGTATTGAGTACAAATGAGGTTACTCTGTTGACTAGAGAAATTTCTCAAATCAAGAAGGCCTATTATGATAAGTTTCACAAAAAATCAAACAATGATACTTACTATAATTACGGACTAGATCTAGAATTCAAGATTTACGGTCCTGAGCGTCAAATATATATTAAACAGGTTCGACCCTTTAAAAATTGATATCTATCGCTTAACTACAAACTTCAATACCTCGTTTTCAATCTTAAGGAAATAAATATCGTTAGATAGGCTTGAGATGTCTATAGAGGGTAAAGTGTTTGATAATGTGCCAAATTTTATAACTTTTCCTCCCAGGGAAACGATTTCGTAGTCCACATCTTCAGGTATTGGCATATTTACCGAAATAGATTCATTTGAAGGATTCGGAAAAACTTTAATTTCATCAACTACGGTTAATTCGTTGACATTTGCTAACGAACCATTAATATCATATTTGGAGAAGAACTTCCATATTTCGATACTTGAGCTGATATCCATATTACCCCAAACACCAAACCAGTCGTGTTCTCCATTGTATACCTTAAAATGTTCAGTTGTTACGCCATTATCCCCACCAGCATAAACGAAGTGATCTACATTAGTGCCATCAGATGGATCAGTATCATCAATAGCTGTGATTATGGGTGTGGTATTGCAATTGTTAAACCCAACCCAATAGTCAATTACATCATCAATAGCCAAGGTCCAAGTAGGACTTCCGTTGTACGGTACCGTTGGATCTGCTGTGCCGTGCAGCTGAAGAATAGGAGTAGGGTGGGATGGACTACAAGCATTAGAAATTTGAGGAGTCATAGATCCCGTAACAGATGCAATAGCAGCAATTCGATCACTTAGCTCACAAGCCAATTT
>WTIB01000301.1 GCA_011522905.1 Crocinitomicaceae bacterium
CTAAAGCAATTAAAACTATAGATGTTATCAAATTAAAAACAATCTCAAAATTTTAATAGAATCTTCTAATTTTGAGGAATATAAATCATTTTTCATTGATTTTTATTAAATTAATATGTTAAAAAGAAAAGAAAAACTTACTTCAGATATGGGATATTCAGCAGATCAAGACGGGAATTACATCATTGCAGGAACAAGAATTACAGGAGATATTTTATCGGAAAACAACATTCTTATTGAGGGTGAAATTATGGGAAATATTTCATGTAAGGGAAAGGTAACTGTCGGAAATACAGGATTGGTAAAGGGAAATATTTCTTGTTACACATCAGAAATTTATGGAACAATAGAGGGTGAAATTAAAGTCGAAGATGTTTTAAATTTAAGAGATACCTCAAAAATTTATGGAAATATTTATACCACCAAACTCAAGATTGATGAGGGAGCTTTCTTTGAAGGTAGCTGTAAGATGTCGTCCTCAAAACCTCAAATGGAGCAAAGCAATACTTTAATGTCTGATCTTATTCAGGAGGAAGACATTATTGAGGAATGAAGCAAAAGTCCCCTGGTCGGAAAAGTAATCTTTACATCAGGTTCTCCTCTGTAGCGATTCAGATGGCCGCCGTTATTTCTGTATTTACATGGCTAGGCGTATATTTAGATGATTATTTTCGTAGCGAAACCCCTTGGTTGACAATTGTTTTGTCACTTTTTGGCGTCATTGGTTCTTTAGCTCTTGTTATTCGTGAAGTTTTAAAATTAGACCAAAACGATGATTCAAAGAATCATTAGACAGTTCATCCTTATTGCCGTATGGATTTTGGTTAGTATTATCCTGACACATGTTTTTATCCATCAAGTGTCAACCTTTTATAATTTATTGAACGCAAGTGTGCTACTTTTTATTTTTCTGGGAAGTACAGTTTTAGTCAATTATAAAATTGAGAAAAATCCAAAACGATTTATTGGAAATTTTTTGGTGATGACAACCTTGCAGCTGCTTGTCTTTTTAATCTATGAGTTAATCTTGATTTTTCAAGGCGATATGTGGTGGGAGGCGCTTCAGGCCCTCGTAAATTGTATTATTTTGATTGTAATACAGTCCATAAATTTAGCCAAGCTAAGTTTAGAGCCTTCTGAGGAATGAATCGAATAATTTTGCAAGACCATTGAAGGAATTATAGTTGAGATTTTCATAGGTGTCGAAGATGTCATGATAGTTTTTATTCTTACCCATGGTATAAACAAAAAATGATCTCACCCCTTTTTCAGTGAAAAAATAATGGTCAGAATTTGCAGCTTTTCCACGTGCTTTTACAACAGGTACCGCTTGTGTTTTTCGATTCATTTTTTGAAGAAGCTTAAACTCCTTTTTAAAAACCCTGCCATTTACAGCAGTAATTCCATGTTCCCCGCTTCCCATAATATCAAGATTCAGTAAAAAGCGAATTTTACTGATTTCACATAAGGGGTTTTCGCTCATATATTTCGAACCCACAAGCCCGGCTTCTTCTCCCGCAAATGCCACAAGAAGCGTATTGTATTTTTTCAAGGGCTTTGATTTTATAGTCTCTCCAAGTGCAAGCAGCATCGCGACTCCACTGGCATTGTCATTTGCGCCGGGGAAATAGGTTTCGGTACCCATTCGACCTAGGTGATCGTAATGAGCGGTAATCATAATCGTACCTTTTGATTTCTTTTTTGAAGGAATATATCCAATAACATTATTCGATTCATAATCAATTAAATGATTATTGTGGAGGTGGATTTTAATACTCTTTTCGTCTACATATAAAGAGTCGAAAATATTTTTTTTCATCTGAACATACAAATGATTGTTGGCTTTCGCTTGAACAGACCATGTAAATTTATCATTAACCAATTCAATTACATCATTGTATTTTGATACGTTTTGGGCCACTTGATGAACATAAATAGAAAGGCTGTCTACAGTAACATTATTATCTATTACATAGAGCTTTTTGGGGTCATAATTCCCCCATAACGGCGCATCCCATTGTTCTTCAAACAAATGCTTCATATCCATGATTTCAATATTTTTTTTGTCATAGCTTTTTATCCCATTACATTTAGGATACCTACAAGTACCATTTGATATTGGGTTGATGACATAATCAAGTCCAGGCTGAAGAATCTGATTGTTAATTTGAACTGCACAAGTATCAGGAAAGGTATTCACATTATGGGTGAAGGCTTGAAAATACCCTGATGGCAAGGATTCAATACCCAATTCTTTCATTTGAAAGGAAATAAACTTTGCGGCAATTAAATCTCCTTGATTTACATAACCTCTTCCGTGAAGCTCCGGAGAGCACATTTTTTTGGTAAACTCCTGGTAATCGAAACTTTCTTGACCAAATGATAGAAAATGTATCAGAAAAAATAGAATACAAATGATGGCTTTCATAGCAGAGGATTATTTTCACAATAAAAATAATCAAACCAATAAATGAGAATTGTTTTTACGTTAAT
>WTIB01000026.1 GCA_011522905.1 Crocinitomicaceae bacterium
AAATTACTTATCAATGCCAAGGATAAATATTTGCTGGTATTCATATTATTCGAAATGAACTGATTCCATAAAACAGAAAAATCATAACCGTCAGCTATGCTCATCAAATAAAGCATAATAGGTAAGAAAAATAAAGGGCTCAAAAGGCCAATCAAAAGGCCGAAAAGAAACTGAAGATTAAAACTAGATCTCATTTTTCTAGATATTTAAGATTTTCTATTGCATTATAGTTGGTTAAATCAAAGTGGGTTGGTACCACAGTAGCAAAATTGTTTTTTAAGGCAAATAAATCGGTATTCTCTCTTTGATCCATATCTGAAAAATCACCCGTTAACCAATAATAGGGACGACCAAACTGATCAAGTCGAGAGTCAAATTTATCATCCCAATATGCATGTGCTTGTGCACAAACTTTAATTCCCTTTATATCTTTCATTGATAATTTGGGAACGTTTACATTAAGACAAGTATTTTCAGGCAATCCATTTTGAATAACCTTATCAATAATTTGATGAGCAATATTCTTGGTCGCTTCGAAATTAGCATCAGCATCAAAATCAGCCAAAGAAAAACCGATGGAAGGTATTGATTCCATAGCTCCTTCTATTGCAGCCGACATGGTTCCAGAATACAATACATTCGTTGAAGAATTTTCTCCATGATTTATACCTGAAAGTAATATATCTGGTTTTCTCTTCAAGATTTCAAAGATTGCAATTTTCACACAATCTACAGGTGTCCCGCTGCATTCATAAGCCTCAACATCATTGAATCCATCATATTTTTGTATTCTTAACGGATTACTAATTGTTATGGCGTGCCCCATACCTGATTGTGGTTTTTCCGGAGCCACAACAACAACTTGCCCAAACAATTTAGCTACAGCAACAAGTTCTTTGATTCCTTTTGCATGTATACTATCATCATTCGTTACCAAAATCAATTTATTCATACCTTAATGCGAAAATAATCAATATAAGTGATTCAATTTTTAACTTTGTAAAACGAATAATAATTAAATCGTGATTGATCAAACTCATCATTTCGCATTTTGTTTTGTAGGTATTGCTCCTTTAAGGGCAAAAGCTTCAGATGAAGCTGAAATTGTTTCTCAATTGCTATTTGGAGAGTCAATAAGGGTACACAAATTAAATAAGAATTGGGCTGAAGTATCAACTATTAAAGATGAATACAAAGGATTTGTAGACCCAAAGCAATTGTTACCATTGTCTGAATTGCAGTTTGATGAATGGGCATTGAAAAGTCAATATTTAAGTGATTTTTTTGCGAAAATCAAATCACCTCATGGCCCCCAAATCATTTCAAGAGGAAGCTATATCGGAAATAATGAAAATTTTCAAATTGGTGAATGGGATTATGAACTTGTAGTTCATGAAAATAGATCCTACCAAAGTCCATGGGATATTGCAAAAGATTATGTAAATACACCTTATCTTTGGGGAGGTAAGTCTGTGTTTGGAATAGATTGTTCTGGATTGACTCAATCGGTATTTAGACTGTTAAATATTGAATTACCTCGAGACGCATCACAACAAGCGTTATGCGGAACAAAAGTGAACTTCAACGACCAAAAAAGCGGTGATTTAGCATTTTTCCAAAATAAAGATAAAAGAGTTACTCATGTTGGAATTATTGGAGCTAATTCAAAAATAATTCATGCTTCTGGACATGTCAGAATAGATACAATTTCAAAAGATGGCATTTGGAATGACACCCTCTCGGTAAACACCCATGAACTTCACTCCATTAGGCGATTCAAATAAAATGTCTTAAATTTCTCTGGATTTAATGAAAACACATCAAGAAATAAATCAATTGTTTGAAAAAAGCATGGATAATGCGGGAGTTGATCCAGCAGGTTCCTATGCCATAGCTGAGAAGATGCTCAGCACATGTAAGCAAAACAACGATGTAACCGGAATGGCTAAGTCATATTTATTATTAGCCTATTCTGGACAATTCATGGGACTCCATGCCCAGGCATTCGAGAACGTACATCTTGCCCTTCCCATTTTTAAAAAAACCAAAGATTATAAAAATGAGGCTGCTTCATACAATACGCTTGGCTTTATATATTATTATTTCGATGAGCATGAAAAACGACTTGAAGTCAATTTGAAGAGTCTAAAAATTAGAGAAAAAATTGAAGACACAGTTGGCTATGCACGATCATTAAATAATACAGGTGACACATACCTAAAATTGGGTAATTACAAAAAAGCACTCGAATTATTTGAAAAGTGTAATCAATTAAATTTTAAAAACAAAACACTCGATGCTGTAATTAGCAACAATATTGCGGATGCTCACTTAAATTTAAAAAACCATAATCTAGCACTCGAAAATATTGAAGTAAGCTTGAAGCTTTCTGTACAATTAAAGATAAACAACCTCATATTTTCTAACCTACATCTAAAAAGTGAAATTTTTAACGACAAAAATGAATGGAATCAAAGTATAGAGC
>WTIB01000147.1 GCA_011522905.1 Crocinitomicaceae bacterium
CAAGCAAATACTTCATCAGTAAATTCGCTCAAAGAAGAAAATTTATTAGAGGAATTCCTATCAAAGCCATGGGATGAGTCAGAATTGTTTGACACCATACTTCCACTTATTAATTCTAGAAAATAAAGATTTAAAATGAAAACAATTTTAATCTTGGGAGCAGGCCTTTCGGCCTCATCTATGATAAGGTATTTATTGAAGCACTCAGTAGCTGAAAATTGGAAATTGAGAATAGTTGATAGGGATAAAAACAGAGTACTATCATTAACTGAAGATCATGAAAATGCGGAAGCATTAACTTTTGATGCGACTAGGTCAGATGAAAGGCTTCCGGAAATTGAAAAAGCCGATCTGGTCATATCAATGTTGCCGGCTCGTTTTCATGCTCAGGTTGCAGAAGATTGCATTGCAGCCAAAAAAAATCTAATAACGCCATCATATATTTCAGCTGAAATGAGGTCTTTGAATCAGAAAGCCATTGATGCAGGAATAGTCATCATGAATGAAATAGGTGTTGATCCTGGAATTGATCACATGAGTGCAATGAAAATCATTGACAAGATTAAAGATGCAGGTGACAAACTCAATAGCTTTAAATCATTTTGTGGTGGTTTGATAGCTGAAGAACATGACGATAATCCATGGCGCTATAAATTTACATGGAATCCAAGAAATGTTGTTCTCGCTGGGAAAGGTGGGACGGCTATGTTTTTAGATAATCATGAATATAAATATATACCCTACAATCGCTTGTTTGACCGTTTGGATCGAATAACGATTCCAGGATATGGTAAATTTGTAGGATATCCGAACAGAGATTCATTATCCTACATGGACACGTATGGATTAGAAGGAATTGGAACCTTGTATAGAGGAACGCTTCGAAGGCCAAACTTTTGTAAAGGTTTTAATGTCTTTACTGAATTGGGGATGACCGATGATTCATTTGAAATGGCCAATGCTTCACAATTGAGCCCACGTGCCTTCCTAAATGCATTTTTGCCATACATTCCCAATTTATCTGTAGAGGATAAGTTCAAATATTTTTTGCGAGAAGACAGAATGTATCTGTATGATCAATTTGAATGGCTCGGTATTTTTGATGCTGATACCAACTTTGGTTTTGAGGGTGCAACTCCAGCACAGTTGTTAGAGAAATTAATGGTTCGGAAAATGTCTTTATCTGAAGAGGACAAGGATATGCTAGTGATGTACCATGAATTTGAATATGAGCATCAAGGCAAAAACAAAAAAATCGTATCTTCAATGATAAGTATCGGAGAAGATCCTATATATACAGCAATGTCGAATACTGTGGGTCTCCCAATTGCCATTTGTGCCAAAATGATTTTGAACAATCAAATAAATGCAACTGGAGTTACGTTGCCTATTCAAAAGGAGATTTATGAACCGATATTGAAAACCTTAGAAGAAAATGGAATTGTTTTCAATGAGTACGAATCAGAATTGTAAAAATTATGACTAAAAAAGCTGAAGAAAATCAAATGAATATTGAATTGTCTGAAGAGGTTGCTTCAGGCATATACTCTAATTTGGCTGTAATAACCCATTCACCATCCGAGGTGATTTGCGACTTTATTCAAGTGATGCCTGGCATGCCTAAAGGCAAGGTCAAGTCAAGAGTTATTATGACCCCCCAAAATGCCAAGAGATTCCTAAAAGCGCTACAAGATAATATGGCTAAATACGAAAGTCAGTTTGGACAAATTGATGAGCCTAAAAATGAAATACCACCAATGAGTTTCGGTACGCCAAATACGATGGCATAATAAGAATCATGTGACACTTTCGGTTTGTATACCTGTTTATAACCAAGACGTCACAGGTCTTGTGCATTCACTTCTGGAACAAATCAAATCAAGTGCTCATGGGCACTTGGTAAACATCATTATCATAGATGATCATTCCGAAGAATCTTTTTATTCATTAAATAGGGTTCTTTCGAAAGAGGTGACTTACAAATATTTGGATAAAAATATTGGGAGATCGAAAATTCGAAATAAATTCTTAAAATATTCTGAATCTGATTATTTGTTATTTATAGATTGTGATTCTTCCATTATTGACGATAAATTTATTTTATCCTATCTGAATTATTTAGAGTCAGAAAAACCAAATGTAATTGTTGGTTCAAGTGTGTACTCTAATCAAGCACCCGGGCTTTCCCGAAGATTAAGGTGGAAATATGGCTCACAAAGAGAAAGCCAAAGCTATCAGGAAAGAAAATCAAATTCAAGAACTTCATTTAAGACGAATAATTTCGTGATTTCCAAAACCTGTTTTGAACAAATTTCTTTCAATGAAGATTTGCAAGGATATGGGCATGAGGATACCCTTTTTGGATACGAATTGAATAAAAAAGACATTCAAATACATCACCTTGACAATCCTGTATTGAATGGGCAGCTTGATACGAATGAGGAATTTATAAAGAAAACAGAAGAAGGTCTAGGCAATTTATT
>WTIB01000031.1 GCA_011522905.1 Crocinitomicaceae bacterium
CCAGTGGAGTAATCAAGGTTTGTACCATCCAATGACCAATAATTTCCATCACCCCCAGCGTTAATTTTTACCCAAGAAGATCCGTTATAATGGTAAAACCCTGGTGTATTATCGGTCTGATAAACAAGAAGCCCAGTTGCTGGAGCAGTAATTGCATCACGCAGTGTCGATGTCATCCGAGGAATCAGAATTCCTTTGTCTCCCTTGACATCTAATAATGCCGATGCATCGGGAGTTGAACCATCAGTATTGATCCCTACTCTTTGGGAAATAGCATTGCTTGAAAATACGAGCACAGAAAGTGCTGCAATTATGTAATTTTTCATGATTTTGATAGGTTTAAATAGTTTCCTAATTTATGGAAAAAAAATAAATTTCAGAATCAATTAATTGAAATTAAAACACTCAATTTTAATTGGGTATTACCTAAACAAATCTTTTGCTTATAATTTCCCAAGTAGCTTCGGCAGATTTGTCCCAAGAAAATTGGTTGACTCGTTCTTTTCCTCTGCTGATCAGTGTTTTTCTAAGTTCGGAATCTTCATTTATTTTAGCCATTTGTTGGGCCATCTCCTCTGCATTAAATGGATCAAAATAAATGGCTGCATCTCCGGCAATTTCGGGAAGACATGTTCGGTTACTCGATACAATGGGAATTCCACTTTTCATAGCCTCAACCAATGGTATTCCAAAGCCTTCAAAGTAAGGTGGGTATACAAGAGCAAAAGCACTACCCATTATTTTCGACAAATCACTGGACTTGACATGTCCAGTGAAGGTTACAAATTCTTGAATATCAGAGGGAATGTGAACGGATTGGTTTCGCCACATATTGCTTCCAACAATTACTAAATGATATTCAGAGTATTTTTTATGATATATCGAAAAAGCTTGAAGCAATCGTTCTACATTTTTTCTGGGATGGATAGAACCTACAAAAACAAAAAATGGGCGTCCGTCAGCATATTTTGTTCTTATTTCATTTTTTTCATCCAGATTTACCAATGAAAAGCGCTCACAAGCACCATTATAAATAGCACTTACTTTTTCTTCAGCAATCTCATATGTTTTAATAATATCCTTTTTAGAATATTCTGAAACACTAATCACATGTTCAGCTTTTTTGGCAAATCGAGGATAGAAAATCCGATAATAATTTCGAACAAACCAAGGTAAGTCTTTGGGATTATGTTCAAAATTCAAATCATGGATTGTGATTACCTGAGGTATTTTTGTTCTTAGATTACAGATTCCATCAGGAGACCAAAATAAATCAATACGATAACGACGAAGTGCCCTTTTTAATGAAATACTTCCCCATATTACATTTAGTATCGGATGTCTAGTTACGGGTCCAACGATTACAGGGTGAACATTTTTACCAAAGATGTACTCCTCTGAAAAGGGTCGATCAAAAAATAAGTAAAACTGATGTTCAGGATGATTTTGACAGATTCTTTTACTAATCTCTAAAGTATAATTACCAAAACCTTCAAGCTTATCTGAAATGAGGTGTCTACAATTGATTGCTATGTTCACGCCTAAAATTGATGTATGTAATTGTCCTTTTTTTCCTTTCCAATTGTAGTTTCAGGGCCATGACCACAATATACAGTTGTATCATCAGGAAGCTGAAACATAATGTCAAAAATAGAGTTTTTTAAGGTTTCTAGGTCACCTCCTGGCAAATCAACTCTTCCAAAACTTCCATTAAAAAGCACATCGCCATTGATTACAAATTTGTCTGCTTCATTATACAGAACAACATGACCTGGTGCATGTCCCGGTGTATGGTATATTTTAAAGCAAATTTCACCAAAAGTCAGTGCTTCTTCGTGCTGAAAGAATTGGTCAGGTTCAGGGGAAATCTTGTATTTTTCAAAGCCATATACATGGGCATAGGAAGATACAGCTTGAAGTGTGGCAAGATCTTTTTGATGTAAATAAAAAGGAATATTGTAGGTGGATTTAACTGCTGAATTCCCAAGAATATGATCGATATGCGCGTGTGTATTCAGAAGAGCTAATGGTTTAAGTTCATGATCTTCAATGAAATTAAATAAGAGATCTTCCTCGTGTTTTTCATAACAGCCTGGGTCAATAATCACGCAGTTTTTCTCTTGATCGTATACAACAATGGTATTTTCTTGAAATGGATTGAATTGGAACGATTGTACTTTAGCTCCCATATGTGTAGTTAGGTTTACCTTATTAGATTCACATGTCCACTGAGCTCATACTCTTTATTTGTGAAATCAGTGTAAATTAATTTCCAAATATAAGTACCATCTTGACAATTTACACCATTATAGGTTCCATTCCAATGATCATTGGGAGATTTCATAGTATGGATGATCTCTCCCCATCGGTTAAAAATCAAACATTCCATTTCCAATAAATTTCCACCTGAAATTTCAAATACATCATTTATTCCATCATTGTCTGGCGTAAAAGTATTGGGCACATATACAACAGCATC
>WTIB01000214.1 GCA_011522905.1 Crocinitomicaceae bacterium
GTATAAATGTATTTAGCTTTTCAGATGTAAGTGGATATGTTGTTAATGAGGGTGACGAAATTATTGTGACTGGTCAAATTGAGCAATACAATGGATTAACTGAAGTTGTTCCTGATTCTATTATTGTAATAGCAGCTGATATGCCAACGGTTAGTCCTACAATAGTAACCGCATTAGATGAAAGTACGGAATCTCAATGGATTACTATCGAAAATCTTGATTTTGTAACACCGATAGCTACTTTTCCAACAGGTTCTAATAATATAGATGTGACGGACGGAACCAATGTCTATACGATTAGGATTGATTCCGATACGGATATCCCTGGAACGAATACACCTCAAGCTCCTTTTAGTGTAACTGGAGTGGGTGGACAGTTTGACAACTCAAATCCTTATGATTCGGGATATCAACTTTTCCCTTGCGGTACGGGTAGTTTTGAAACTTCACCAACAACAGGTTTGAATGAGGGAATTTCCAATTCAATTATAGCTTATCCGAATCCATTTAATGAGTCAATTTCAATTTCAATTTTGAATGCAATGGATTACGCTGTTTCTGTCTTTGATTGTAATGGTAGAATAGTTTACAGTTCAAATATTTCATCTTCAGTTCAAATATCTACCTCCTCATGGAATAGGGGAGTATACATTGTTGAAATGAAAAATGAGTTTGGAGATTCTAAAATCCAGAGGTTGATTAAATAATCATTTGATTTTATATAATTTAGGGGCTGTAATTTTACAGCCCTTTTTTATTTTTTATCAATTCTATGATGTCTCATTTCAAATCCATTTTACTTTCATTAGTATTACCTTTATCATCTTTTGCACAAACTTATTGGCAACAAGAGGTCAACTACATCATCAACGTTGAGCTTAACGATCGTGAACATGTATTGAATGGCGAAATTTCAATGGAATACATCAATCATTCTCCAGATACATTATATGAAATTTATATTCATTTATGGCCTAACGCATATAAAGATAGGTCTACTGAATTAGCTGATCAATTATACCGAAATGGTGACGATGAATTGTATTTTGGCAATTCCGATAACAGAGGTTTTATTGATGGTTTAGCTTTTAAAATTGACAATAGAATAGTGGAGCCCACGTTTCCTTTCAAGTCTCCTGATATTTGCGTATTGAAACTAGCCCAAGCTCTTTTACCTAAGGGGCGATTAAATATTACTACGCCATTTCGAGTTAAAATACCGTCAGGTGAAATATCAAGGCTTGGTCATATAGAACAATCTTATCAAATCACACAATGGTATCCAAAGCCGGCTGTTTATGATAAAAATGGATGGAATCCGATGTCTTATTTGAATCAAGGAGAGTTTTACTCTGAGTTCGGTTCATTTGATGTATCAATCACATTACCCTCCAATTACGTTGTAGGTGCCACAGGTGATCTTCAAACGGAAAGTGAAATACAGCGACTGAAGGAATTGGCCGATAAAACTGTCAAAGAGCTTCCTGATATTATTGCTGGTAGAAAAGGCTTGAATAAAAGAGAAAGTCCTTTCCCAAATTCTTCAGAACAAAAAAAGACGCTTCGATACACACAAAAAGACGTTCATGATTTTGCTTGGTTTGCAGATAAGCGGTATTTAGTTCTCAAAGGAGAGGTTGAGCTGCCTAACTCGGGTAGAATTGTTGATACATGGGCAATGTTTGTACCTCAAAATGCAAAACTCTGGTCAAAGTCTATTGAATACTTGAATGATGGAACTTTTTATTATTCAAAATGGAATGGTGATTATCCATATAATCAAGTAACTGCCGTGGATGGAACAATAAGTGCGGGTGGAGGAATGGAGTATCCTAATGTAACTGTAATAGGAAACTCATCTTCTGATGAAGAATTAGAAATTGTAATTGTTCATGAGGTTGGGCATAATTGGTTTTATGGCATATTAGGGTCAAATGAAAGAGTACATGGATGGATGGATGAAGGCATTAATACGCTGAATGAGGTACGCTACATACAAACGAAATATCCTGGTAATACCCGATTATCTGATATGGTTCTCAATGGAAGATTTCACATGAACGATTTGGATTATCATGACATGGGAGATTTGAGTTATCGAACAATATCGTCTTTTGGTATTGACCAACCCATTGAAACGCACTCGGCAGATTTCTCGCCAATAAATTATGGTATTATTATGTATCAAAAGACTGGATTGGTTTTCTTCTATCTAAAGGAATATTTAGGAGATGACGAGTTCGATCGTATTATGCAAAAATATTTTAATGAGTGGAAGTTTAAACATCCTCAACCTGAAGATTTAAAATCCTTATTTGAATCTGAAACAGGTAAAAATCTAGACTGGTTTTTTAAGGAAATCATTCAAACAACAAATCATATCGATTATAAGATCAAGTCGGTAAAGAAAGTAAAGGAGAATAACTCAAGTAAGGTTACCATAAAAAATATAGGTCAAGTAGATGGACCTATTGAAATCAATGTTATCGATGTAAATGATGAAATTGTCGAATCCAAATGGATTGAGCCAGGTGAAAATTCAATATTCCTGGAAACTAAATCCAATCAAATTTCAAAAGTTATCATTGATGAAGGAAAGAATATCCCGGAAATCAACCGCCAAAACAATATTTGGGAGGCAAAAGGATTATTTCATAAATGGGAGCCCATTAAGTTTGAGTTTTTGTTTGGTGATAACGAAAGGGAATATTCAAATGTATTTTGGACTCCGAGTATTGCTGGTAATGCATATGACAGATTTATGCTAGGAGCAGCCATCCATAATTTTGGCATTCCAACAAATAGTCTTCAGTACCTTATTGCCCCTCATTACAGCTTTGGTGCAAATAGAATCTCAGGAATTTCAGAAGTTTCATATAATATTTTGCCGAGGACGCGTGCAAAAATGATCAAGGTCGGGGCATCCATAAAGTCATTTGCAAATTCAACCTATGATAATTCCTACTTTATTGGAGTTTCTCCTTTTATGAGATTTGACCTTGGTACTAGAAATAAAACTGCCAAATTAAATCAGCAAATATTCATAAGAGGTATTTGGAGACAAGATGTATATGGTGGATTAAAGAAATCTAGTGCTGGAGTTAAATCAATATATACTTTGAAAGGTGACGGTGGACCTGACTTTAACTGGAATATTGAAAGCACCTTAACATACTATCAAGACATCAAAGGAATAGAAAGTATTTTTAGAGGTGAAGTTCAAGGTGTTCTATCATTTAGATACCTGCGTGAGATGGGTAAATCAATTTCAGCTAGATGTTATTTTGGTAGAAATTTCATATTTGAATCTCCATTCTATTACAATGACCATCTTCAATTGGCCATGAGTGGCTCTAGAGGGTATCAAGATCTATTCTTAGAACAATACAACTTTGAAAGAAATGCCTCAGGAGGTTCGTTTTGGGCACAGCAGAGGGCTAATGATCAAGGCGCCTTTTCGAGTACATCAGATCTAGGAACGACTCAGTATTGGCTAAGTTCATGCAATGTTAGTGCTCAAATGCCCTATATACCTAACTTTATTAAGGTGTTCTCAAATCATGGGTTTTTCATGGATGGTGATCAATTAAATTACATGCACAATTCTGGTTTATCGATTGAATTTGGAGGTATTTTTGGTGTATACTTCCCACTAGTTAGAGGTGAAAATATGGGTAATTTATTTGACGCATATGGTCGTGAAATTAAATTCTCGTTGAATTTTAATCTATTTGACCGAGGCTTGAATCTTTCAAATTTATTTTAAATAATAAAAATATAATGATGACTACAAATAATCAAAATAAGGAAGTTTCATGGTTCAAAAAGTTGTTTTGGCCCATATTTTTATCAGTTGGGCTCAGTGGATTAGTTTTCGGAGTCGTTTTTCTTTTTAGCATACTTGGTATTTTGTCTTTATTTTCAGAGGACAATTTAGAGCTAGAACCCAATACAATTCTTCATCTGAAAATCGAGGGACCAATCAAGGAGGTTTCAAACGCAGAATTTGATCCAATGACCCTTAGTTTAAATGCTCAAATTGGATTATCTGATATTTTATATGGTCTAGAGCAGGCTGCTAAGGATGAAAATGTAAAAGGCATTTATATTGATATCGGTGACATTAATTGTGGAATGGCAACGGCACAGGAATTGAGATCTGGTATTGCTAAATTTAAGAAAAGTGGCAAGTTTGTAGTGGCATACAATTCAGGTGAGTATGTCAGTCAGAAGGCTTATTATATTTCATCGATTGCAAATGAGACTTATGCATTTCCCAATTCTATTTTTGAATGGAAAGGGTTGGGAGGAGAGCTTATCTTTTTAAAAGGTCTTTTAGATAAACTCGACATCGAATTAGAAATCATTAGGGGCTCTGAAAATGATTTTAAGAGTGCTGTAGAACCTTTTTTCAGGAAAAGTATGAGTGACTCGAGTAGAGTTCAGGTTGAGCGGTATTTAAATTCAATGTGGTCTGTTTATTTATCTGAAGTTGGTGATTCCAGAAATCTTTCTGAAGATAGTTTGTCTAGCTTCGCAGAATTTTTGAAAATTAGAGATGTCAAGGATGCAGTTTCATATGGTCTTTTAGATGGTGCGAAATATAGGGACGAGGTTGAAAAGATTCTTATGAGCAAAACAAAGTCCAAATCGGTAGATGATCTTGTGTTTTTTGATTTTTCGAAATATTGCAAGAAAATTTTTATTGAAAATCAGGAATTGGTAGATGTTTCGGATCCGCAAATTGCTGTGATTGTTGGGGAGGGAGAAATATCTGTTGATGGGTCAGGGATGTCGAGTAATGAAATTTGCGACTACTTTTCTGAGGTTCGAAATAATAAGAATATTAAGGCGGTCGTATTTCGAGTAAATAGTCCTGGGGGGAGTGCTCTTGCAAGTGAAGAAATATGGAGAGAAGTAGCTTTAACAAATAAAAAGAAACCAGTAATTGTTTCCATGGGGGATGTTGCGGCATCTGGTGGATATTATGTGTCAGCAGGGGCAACACGCATATTTGCGAATTCATCGACAATAACGGGCTCTATTGGTGTTTTTGGCGTTATTCCGTATACGGGAAAAATGTTTGAAAACAAGTTGGGAATAGCATTTGATTATGCATCTACGCATCCACATTCGGTTTTATCTTTAAATAAGAAATTGACGGAGGATGAATTGAATATAACAAAAGAAGAAGTTGATGAAATTTATCAGCTTTTTTTGAGTAGGGTTTCTAATGGTCGAAATATGGATATCGATGTGGTTCATCAAATCGCCAGGGGTAGGGTATGGACCGGACAAGATGCATTGGATAATGGTTTGATTGATGAGCTAGGTGGTTTAAAGGAAGCTATTTCCTTTGCAAGAAAAAAAGCAGGAATTAAAAATGACATGATTCTTTATTATCCAAAGGTTGAAGAGAATAAATTCGAAAGCTTAATTGAAGCTTTAAATGAGGAGGAAAATACCCAAATTAATAGTGGGGCAATAAAGGGGTATGAATTCCTGAATAAAATCACTCATTCTATTAAGAAAGTTGAAAATCTTAAAGGAATTCAAATGAGATTACCCTACGATATCGAGATTAACTAGCTTAATAAAGCGATGGAAAGCTAGAAGGATCAGTTTCATTCATGATTTCATAAACCTTTTCTATAATATCGTCGACATTAGGTTTAGAAAAATAATCTCCGTCAGTTCCATATGCAGGTCTATGATCTTTTGCACTTAATGTAACGGGAGCTGAATCCAAATTAAAAAAGGCATTTTGTTCAACCATTATTTTATCCAAAATATAAGCAGTTGCTCCACTACTTACGTCTTCGTCCACAATGATGAGTCTGTTCGTCTTTTCTATTGATTTTTTAATGATGTGATTTGTATCGAAAGGTATTAAGGTTTGCACATCGATAAGCTCAACAGAAATACCAAGCTGTTCTAGTGATTTTTCTGCAATCACACATAAATTAAAAGTCGATCCGTATGAAACCAAGGTGATGTCCTTACCTTCTTTGACAATTTCAGGTATGCCCAAAGGTTCATTGAATTCACCGATGTTTTTTGGGAATTTTTCTTTTGTGCGATATCCGTTAAGCGGCTCTACAACGAGTGCTGGCTCATCTGATTCCAATAGAATATTATAAAAGCCCGCTGCTTTCGTCATATTTCTTGGCACGCAGATATTCATTCCTCTTAACGCATTTACAATCATACCCATTGGAGAGCCACTATGCCAAATGCCTTCAAGGCGATGACCTCGAGTACTTATTATTAATGGAGCCTTTTGTCCTCCCTTTGTTCGGTATTGTAATGTTGACAAATCATCAGACATCACCTGAATGGCATATAACAAATAATCTAAATACTGTATTTCTGCAATAGGTCTCAATCCTCTCATTGCCATTCCAATACCTTGACCAATTATGGTACATTCTCGAATACCTGTATCAAATACTCTCTCTTCGCCAAATTGTTCTTGCAATCCTTCCAAAGATTGATTTACTCCTCCGATTTTTCCAGCATCTTCTCCAAATATGATAAGCTCAGGAACTTTTTCAAGCTGTTTTTTGAAATTCTCTCTCAGAATAATTCTTCCATCTTCCATTTTAGCCTCATCTTCAAATTGGATCGGAACATGATTTATCTTAGAAATACTTGAGGTAGATTGTGAATACAAATGTGAGCTGTATCGATCATTGGCATTTTCCAATTTGGCTTTTATCCAATTTGAAAGTTTTTTCTTTTGCTCATGATTTTCTTTACTAACCAATCGAAGAACCTTTCTTACAGTGGAAAAAATATCTTTGCGAATAGGCTCATAAGCCTTTTCAAGGGCCTCGCGTTCCTTGTGTATAAAAACTTTTTGTTCGCTAACTTCGGCAATTTCAAATAGAAGTGAACAAGCTTCCTTTAAATCCGAATTAATGTCATTTGTAAACTTCTTCCAAGACTTGTTTTTGGCATCCCTAACAGTCTTTTTTGCTTCCGACTGAATTTGATTTAGTTCATCTTCAGTTCCTATAATTTGACCATTAATATTAAAATCTAATATCCAGGCCTTAAATTTCTCTATGCAATCAAAGTCTTTCTCCCATTGAAGACGTTCAGCACTTTTGTACCTCTCATGAGAACCTGAAGTAGAATGTCCTTGAGGTTGATTTACTTCTTTGACATGAATTAAAACAGGTATGTGCTCATCTCTTGCGAGTTTAACCGCTTTCTCATAAGTTTCGCAAAGATGAGGATAATCCCAACCTCGAGTTACAAATATTTCATAACCTGCTTTTGAATCAGTTCTTTGCATTCCTGCTAATGCATCAGAAATTGACCCTTTTGTTGTTTGGTATTTTCTGGGTACCGAAATTCCATATCCGTCATCCCAAACAGACATAACTAATGGAATTTGCATAACTCCTGCAGCGTTTATCGATTCCCAAAAAGGACCTTCGGAAGTAGAAGCATCACCAATAGTTCCGAAAGCAACCTCATTTCCTTGATTGCTAAATTTCTTGGTAACATCCAAGCCATGTAGATTTTTGTTTGTCCGATATACTTTTGAAGCTTGAGCTAGCCCAACTAAACGAGGCATTTGTCCAGCTGTAGGCGAAATATCTGCACTACTGTTCTTTTGGTTCATTAGATTTTTCCAATCTCCGTTTGCATCAAGATTTCTTGTTGCGTAGTGACCTCCCATTTGTCGTCCCGCAGATTGAGGCTCAATTTCTACATCGGTATGTGCATACAAGCCAGAAAAATATTGTTCCAATGTAAGCTCTTCTATGGCCAACATAATTGTCTGATCTCTATAATACCCCGACCGGAAGTCTCCATTCTGAAATTGTTTAGAAAGCGCAATTTGAGCCAGTTCTTTACCGTCTCCAAATATTCCAAATTTTGCTTTTCCTGTGAGCACTTCTTTTCTACCAAGTAGTGAGGCTTCCCTTGATTCACAAGCTAACTTAAAGTCACTAAGTACTTGATTTTTAAATGATGTAAAGTCTAGGCTTTTTTTACTTGAAGTAATCTCTTCGGACATATAATTTCGATGATGCACAAATATAACTAAAATTGAATGTTTTAGGTGAAATTTTAAATGCTGAAATTTTGTCTTATATTTGGGTTCTTAGATTGTGTTAACTCTTATTATTATCTCAAATGCTGCGCATAGAATTATGTGTTTCCAATACTGAAGCAATACAGCTTGCCCAAGAACTCGAATTAGATAGGGTGGAGGTCTGTCAGAATTTAGAATCTGGTGGTGTGACTCCTTCTGCGGCGCTTGTTCAAACCTCCATAGACCTTGGGTTAAAAACGCACGTATTGGTTCGCCCAAGAATAGGTGGTTTTGTATATACTTCGTCCGAACTTGATTTCATCCGTAATGAGATTTATTTTTTCAAGAAGTTAGGAGTAGATGGTGTTGTGATAGGCGCATTACTACCAGATCATAGAGTGAATGATGAATTTCTATTTTCAATTAGAAAAGAATTCCCAGATTTAGATATTACATTCCATAAGGCATTTGACGATACGCCTGACTGGAAAGCCTCAATGGATGTCTTGATTGAATCAGGTATTAACCGTATACTGAGCTCAGGATGTGAAACGCATGTCATTAAAGGCATGTCTACACTGAAAGCCATGATTGATTATGCACAGGATAAAATCGAGATATTACCTGGAGGAGGGTTAAATGATCACAATATTGATTTTTTTATAAAAAATGTTCAGCCAGAATGGATTCATTTTTCTGGGTGTAAAAAAATATACGACCGAAGCAGCTCAAATTTTGAAACTGAACGTCTATGCTTCGATAAAGAACGTGTAAAAAAGATGATAGAAATGTCTAAGAATTACTCTTTTTCGATGGGAGCAATTTCATCAGACATATAGTCTCCAGCTTTTAGCTTACCTACAATTTTTGAGAAACAGTCGATGGTATAATTTACATCTTCAATAGTGTGTGAAGCCGTTGGTATTAGTCTTAAAATAATCATTCCTTTTGGAACAACTGGATATACAACCATCGAACAAAAGACATTATAATTTTCTCTTAAATCGTAAATCAAATTTGTAGCTTCTGGTATTGAGCCATTTAAATATACTGGAGTTACGCACGAGTCAGAGGGGCCAATTTCAAAACCGTTTTCTACTAAACCAGTTTTTAAGGCATTTGTAATTTCCCATAATTTATCCTTGTGAGATGTATCCCGTCTCATTATTTCGAGCCTTTTTAATGCTCCTTTTACCAAGGTCATCGGTAATGACTTTGCAAATATTTGAGAACGCATATTGTATCGAAGAAATTCAATCACCTGAGCATCACTTGAAATAAAACCACCGATAAGAGCAAATGACTTAGCGAAAGTCCCGAAGTAAATATCTATTCCGTCTTGACAATGCTGCTCTTGTCCTGTACCACCTCCTTTAGATCCTAGAGTACCAATCCCGTGGGCATCATCAACGAATAATCGAAAATTGTATTTTTCTTTTAGTGCAACAATTTCCTTTAATTTACCTTGATCGCCTCTCATTCCAAAAACGCCCTCAGTTATCAACAAAATAGCGCCACCGGTTTCTTCAGCTAATTTTTCTGCACGTATCAATTGTTTTTCACAGTCTTCAACATCATTGTGCTTGAATACATATCTTTTTCCCATATGCAATCGAACTCCGTCAAGAATACACGCGTGAGATTCCGCATCGTAAACAATAACATCCTTTCTGTCAACAAGAGCATCAATACATGACAATACGGCTT
>WTIB01000234.1 GCA_011522905.1 Crocinitomicaceae bacterium
AACCTGTGACATTCTGGCGTCAGAAGATAGCTTCGGTCACTCTGGTTTTACGGGAACGCTCGCTTGGGCAGATCCAAAACACGACATTATCTTTGTGTTTCTGTCAAATAGAGTACATCCTGACCAAGAAAACTGGAAAATTAGAGATATGAATATTCGAACTGATATTCAACACGTAGTATATCAGTCCTTAGGAATAGATTAATCTTTAACTCTATTTAAACCCATCATTTTTAATACGAATCTAGGTAAAGCCTTACCTTGTTTTCTCTTTTTTAAATGAATATACCAACCTATTTTTTTTAGGATTGGTACCTTATGTGTTTCAACAAACTCTATCCAAGTACCATCTGGGTCCTCAATGTAAGAGAACCTACCTCCTGCTTCACCCATGTCAAAAGTATCAGAGCTATCTACGGTAAAGGGAAATCCTTTTTCTTCACACTCTTTTTGTAAATCGTCCATCCCCTGAACATCAAAACACAAATGAATAAATCCCCAATCCCCCCAAAATCTATTTTCAAATATTTTCCTGCAATCATTTCGGTCAATGGATTGAATTAGCTCGATACAAGTATCCCCCAATAGAGGCGCAAACGGTCCTTTTCTCGGCTTACTATGTTTCAGCAATACCCTTCTAAATCGCCCACTACCGGCATCAAAGCAGCTTAAATCTGAAAAAGAATCTGTCTCATCGTAAACAATCTCATCATAACCTAAAATATCTTTGTACAAAACCATTGATTTATCGATATCCGAAACCCCTATAATGGACCCTGCTACGCCTCCACATTTTGAAGGATGTCCCGTGTTAGAGAACCAATCCGATCCTTCTATAACCTCAAACATGTTCCCATTTGGCCCATTAACAAAAAAATGAGGTTTTCCCTCAGGAGATAAGCTCATTTCTGAAATTGAATCCACACCATTATTCTTCATATTTTGATGTGTCGCCTTAACATCTCTTGATTTGATTTTACAGGCAATCATGCCATAATCCCCCAGTTTTATACTGAAGTTTGCTTTTTCCGTATCTCTTGAAGTGAATTGCCAGATCTCAAAACCTCCGCCTCCATCCATACTTAATGCCAGTGTAGCTGTTCTAGAGTGAACCTTCCCTCCGGTATATTTGGTCATTAAAGGCGCCTCTGCGGCCTCTTCAAAAATCTTAACATTAACTCCAAAATTTTTCCGGTACCATGCCCAAGAGTTCTCTACGTTTGGAACTCCTATTCCCATTTGTTGAATACCACAAATTATTTTTCCCATCTCTGTTCGTTTTATCGAATTGCTTTTTCGTTAAAAATAACATATCCATAGCTAATCTGAAATGCAAAGGGGTCTTTTTGTTTCGGAAAGAAATTTGCCGTTAACCGAATAGGGCCTACTAGCGTATTGTATATGAGTGAAGAAGACATTAAAAAGTTTGATTCCTTAAAAAAGGTTGCATTTTGAAGGACCCCGTTTTGACTTTTTGATAATTTTTTGATCGGTTGATACCAATAAGAATCTATTCTTAAATCAATCTTCTTTTTAATTGTAAAAACACAATTTAGTCCTGTACCAATAAATTGAGGAGACCTGTATTCTGGCAAAAAGAAAGTATTCATATCTGGAACAACATCAAAGTAAGGAAATGACAATAATGAAGCTGTATAATTCGCAAATAAAGATTGCGTGCTAAATACAGATTTCAAGTGAATCCCTAAATTCATGAACTTATTCTTTAAAAAATATCGCTGTAAATCAGCTTCAAAATTAAACCAATGATGTTCCTTATTGACCGTATCTATAAGAATAGAGGTTGATCCAGGAATGGTACTTTCTCCCCCATCAATAAATCTTATCTTAAAGTGTAGATTCGTTCCTTCATTTGCAAACTGCTTACGATTTAAAGTATTATACAAAAAATCCCAAGAAACGGAATAACCTGAAAATCGAGTAAAATCGGAGGTGTCTTGGTTTGTAAATGCATCAGTTTGATAATAATCATCTTCCAATGAAAAATATCTAAAATCAAAATTTGAATAAGAATTGTTAGTTACAGGTAATCGAATTCTAGCTCCACCATACATTTCATTTTGTACTAAAAAGGAAGGCTGAACATCTTCGAAAAATGTAGCAAAACTCTGAAAATAATCCCACCTATTCATCGTAAAGTAGGCCTTAGCCGAAACAGGAAAAGCAAAGGGGAAATCTATTTTTAGGTCTGTTTTTACCGAACCATAAAATTTCCCAAAATACGATTCCGCGTGAAGAGCAGTTGCTAAATACCCTGCATTTTGAAAGGTCAATCCTAGATATCCAGTGTTTACGGGTCTTGAAGAAAAATGTCCTCCTACGTCAATTTTAAATTCATTTGACTTATCTACCTTTAAGTCAACTTTATAAGTAGAGTCATTTTTAAGAGATAAAGAAGGAAAAACATAGGATATTTCTGGAGCTGATACTAACC
>WTIB01000235.1 GCA_011522905.1 Crocinitomicaceae bacterium
TTTTGTTACATATCGGTGTCGAGGTCGGTAAAGCAGCACCTGTAAATTCTGTATTGGCGGTAATTGGAGAAAAAGGAGATGATATCGAGAAAATTTTGAGTACAGCTGTTGCTCCAGAGGATAACGATGATTCGAGTAATGAGGAAACTACACCTACTCCCACTATTGAACCTCAACCAGCTTCAGCTCCAGCTCCAGTGGTACAAGCTGAACAGCCCAAAGGTCCAGTAGCAGCTGCAGTCATTGATTCAAATGAGAGAGTTTTTGCTTCACCGTTGGCAAAAAAACTTGCCAAGGAAAAAGGAATCGATCTAAGTGCCATTCAGGGTTCTGGTGAAAATGGTAGAATAATAAAAAGAGATATCGATCATTACAGACCTTTTACTCCAGCAACTAGTCAAATACAAAGGGCTCCGGTAGGTCAAGAATCATATAGAGATGAAACCGTAAGCCAGATGCGCAAAACCATTGCGAAAAGACTATCTGATAGCAAGTTCACGGCGCCACATTTCTATTTAACCCTTGACATTGATATGGATAATGCTGTATCATCAAGAAAAGTAATGAACGCTCAAGAAGGTGTAAAAGTCTCCTTTAATGATATGGTGATTAAAGCAGTGGCTTTTGCTTTGAGCCAACATCCAAATGTAAATAGTGCATGGATGGGTGATTTTATAAGAAGAAACGATCATGTACATATAGGTGTGGCTGTAGCCGTAGAGGATGGACTTTTAGTACCCGTAATCAAATTCGCGGATACCAAGGGACTTATGGAAATATCTGCAGAGGTCAAGAGTTTTGCACAGAAAGCGAAAGATAAAAAGCTTCAACCCAGTGATTGGGAAGGAAATACATTTACAATTTCCAATTTAGGAATGTTTGGCATCGATACTTTTACAGCCATTGTAAACCCTCCAGATAGCTGCATTTTAGCTGTGGGAGGAATTAAAGAAAAAGCAGTGGTTAAAAACGGAAACTTACAGCCTGGTCATGTTATGAAGGTTACCCTTTCATGTGACCACAGAGTCGTAGATGGTGCAACTGGAGCAGCTTTTTTACAAACATTTAAAAGTGCTTTAGAGAATCCTTTTTCTATGCTTCTTTAATTGCCCTTATAGGCTTTATTTTTTTCTTGAATATTTGAAAATTATAGTATATTAGCATTGTTAGTTTCACTAACCGCTAAACTATATTTATGACAATAAACTCCAAGTATTCAAAATTGGCATTTTTCGCCATTTTTTCATTTTTAGGCCTTCATGCTTTTTCTCAAGCCGTCGTCCAAGTACAATTGGTAAGCGTACAAATCAGTAACAATATTGATTGTGATGGATGGTTCAATGATTCTGATTTTTCATTTGAGTATGGTGCTACCGATAATACATTGGGATACACTAACAATAATCCAGCGGCATTTGGCTTAACTGGCGATTTTAACTTTCAATATCAAAATGGCAATAACGGTCCATGGAGCAATACGACAAATTCTGTTTTTTTCAACCATTTATATGCTTGTCCTGCTGATGTCCCAACTCAAATTGATATTACATGGCAAGGTTACGAGAATGATGATCCATTTTTCAATTGGGATTTAACAGGTTTATTCTCGGAGTTAAGAACTGGTGTACAAAGTGCAAGCATTCCCGTCCCTCCAGTCGGTGGAAGTAGTGGAGTGCTCACCTACTCTGCATCAGGCAGTAGTGGTTGTGGAACGCAAACATACACGATTCAATTTGAGGTCTTTACGATTGGTGCTGGTGCTGTGACCCTACTCCCAGACAATATTTGTGATGCCTTAGAATTCAATACAAACACCACTTATGACATTGCTGTGTGTTCAAGTAATTCAATTGAAAGTAACGAGCCAAGAGGCGGTGATGTTTCAAATAATTCATCCTCTTCATGGTTTAAATTTATTGCTCCTGCAAGCGGTGAGGTTGAGATTACAACCGATTTAGGCGGGACTGAGGTAGGTACCTATTTTCAATTGTATCACGCGGCAGATGGTGGTGATTGCGTCACGGGTATTCAACCCATTACAGGAACCCTTTTAAAAGACAAATTTGAATATCTCTCACACATTGAATTTTCTGATGGAATTGATGCCTTAGGTCTTGATCCAGAGGCTCAGCTTAGTTTTGATGCATGTGACCCTATACCCTTTTTCAGCTATACAAAATTGATTGCAAATGAAACTTATTATGTTCAACTAACTACAGATGGGAATGAATCAGGAATGGTTCAGGTAAGAGTTAATGACCTTGGCGGAAGCCCTGCATCCGGTGATGATATTCCTTGTTTAAGCTCAAACGTCATTGTTGGCAATAACGCAATTTCTTCTTTATCAGGTGATACACCTTCTACCACAATTGATTTTGGATGTGCCTTTGATGGTGGAAACGACGCAGCAGAAACAGGTGCACCTCATACCAATAATGACCCAACTAATTATCA
>WTIB01000231.1 GCA_011522905.1 Crocinitomicaceae bacterium
CTATGAATCCTGCCCCTCCAGTAATTAATATTTTCATAAATTTAAATCTTGGTTTAGCGTTACATATATCATTAAAATTCTCGACGCTTGAAATCAAATTTTTGTTTTTTTCATTTCATTTTTTTTTTAATGTCTTGTCTTTGATTTTTGGAGCAATTTGGAGGTGTTGAAAATCAAAACTTTAAACCAAAATTGACCGAATTCAATTTGTTTTCAAAAAGTATCATATTTCAAGCAACTTTCCACTTGAAATCTGCGTCTTTGGAGGGTATCAAAATTAGATAATATGTATCCTGTTAAATAGATGTTAATTTCTTTTTTGATGCATACGACATTTGATTCTTTTTTTTTGATTTAATGTCATATATTTGCTGCGCTAAAACTATAATTCGCTATGAAATTTAAATTGATCCTATTATCAGGTGTTATACTCGTATCATTCAATTATCATTGTCAATTAACAAACAATTCAGATTGTCAACTTCCAAAGAAATCTCACATAGTTAGAGTTAAGGAAGGTGCATATCCTGGAAAGGTTAGTTCTGAAATTATTCCGAGGAAACTAAAACCGAGTGAAAAATGTCTTATCGAAAATCAGAGACATGAAACAGAGATACTCGTATTGTCGTTGGACGATATTCACGAAGTCTTGATATATCCACGAAATCAAATCAAAGATTAAGTTTTGTTGAGATATCTCCTTTTCGGTACAATTTTATGTCTTTTTTCTTTTTTCTCATATGGAGGAGGAGGAGGAGGGTGTACTCCTGCCACCAATATTTCTTGTGGCTCCGCTGTCAATTTATCTGTAGGTTCTTCATGTACAAATGGTACAACATGTGGCGGTGGACCTATAGAGCCAATCAGCTGCCCGACGGGATCAACTGAAGGTGTATGGTATTCATTTACAGCTTCATCAACGGACATGAATGTTCTTGTTGATTTGATTACGAGTGATGGTTGTACAAATGCGACGAGTGTTTATTCGGGAAGTTGTGGTTCTCTTACTGAAATTGGTTGTCAGTCTGGAGCGCCTCTAGATGATGCGATTCCATTGTCAGGATTAACGATTGGGGATACGTATTATGTGCAAGTAGCCTATGGACCAGGGGGGCCATGTGGAAATGGAGGTTCAGCTGAATTTTGCATCAGCGTTGAAGAATTAAATTGCGAAGGTGGAGGTAATAATGATTGTTCCACAGCTGACCCTTTTTGTACTGGAATTAATTATAATTATTGTAACACATCCGGTGTAGCCTCATCGGGAGCTTATGATTGTTTGGGTTCTACTCCTAATCCCATGTGGATGTATCTACAAATTTTGAATCCTGGTGATATTGATATTTTGATTGAGCAGTTCGATTATTTTGGAGGGACTTTGGATGTCGATTTCGCCATGTATGGACCTTTCGCGAGTGTATCCGCAGGATGTTCCGCAATTTCACCTACTTCAGCAACAGTCGATTGTTCTTTTTCAACTGCAGCGGTAGAAGAGGCTAACATTACAGGTGCTCAAGCCGGAGAGTTTTACATTCTTTTGATAACGAATTTTTCGGATGATCCCGGTTATATTACCTTTAGTCAAACCGGGGGGGCAGGGACAACGGATTGTTCCATAATTGCTCCTTGTTCTATAAGTGGTGTTGGTAATAATACAAGTTGTTTTTCTGGAATTGACGGCTCGATAGATGCGACATGGTCTGGTACTTCAACATATACTGTTCAAGTAGAAAATAGTTCGGGTACTTTGGTTGGGTTATTGAATAACACCTCATTGAATTCAGATACTTTTTCTGGTTTAATTTCAGATACTTATACTTTGACATTAACTACTTCTGATGGATGTACAAACAGTGTTGATGTTGTTGTTTCGGAACCTACAGCCTTATCAGCTACTAATCTAATTACAAATTCTACTTGTGCTAACCCGAACTCAGGAGTCATTGAGATTTTTGCGAGTGGAGGAACTGAACCATACAATGTGAGTTGGACGGGTGAGTCAAGCGGTGATCCTGCAGGAGATGAAATAAATGTCTCTGGAGGTTCATACAATATAACGTCACTAAGTGCTGGAACGTATACAGTTACAGTGACAGATGCAAACGGATGTACAAGTGTCCAAAATATCTTGTTTACTGAACTTGATTGTCCCATACCAGTGGTTACTTTACCAGCAAGTTTGCCTGCGACTTTGGATTGTGAAAGTGCGGATAGTTATGCAACAACAGATTTAGCAACATATACAAACGGAGAAACTGGTAATTGTGAATTATCTGGAACACTTAGTCCAAATGATATCCGTGATTATGATGTTTGTAATGGTGGTACAATTACCGTAACCTATTTTGGTGCAGATGCATGTGGTAATGATGTTGATGCCCAGCATGTAATTACAGTAACACCGGCTGCTGTCCCAACGGTTACTTTACCA
>WTIB01000272.1:0-6584 GCA_011522905.1 Crocinitomicaceae bacterium
TCAGCGGGAACTCTTCAGAGATACTCTGTAAATGGATTGGTTTTAGAGGAGTCATCTTTGCCAATAACCACAAGTGATTATGCGAGGTCAGAAAAGTCATTTTTAATGTCCAATCCACCTTCTACAATACCACTGAAGATTACTGTTCAAAGAAATAGTCCCAATGTGCTCACCTATTTAGATCGAATTTCGTTAAATACCAAACGAGATTTGGTTTTTTACGGTTCCCAAATGGGTTTCAGAAATCTTACAGGACCCCAGTCAGGAATTGGTGAGTTTGTTGTCTCAAATTACCCTTCAACAGGTTTTTTATGGGATTTGTCTGACCGCCACAGCCCTAAGAAAATTGATGGTGTTTTGGTTGGAAATGAATTTAGCTTTATCGATTCATTGTCTTACACAGAATACGTCGTTTCTAATGGAGGGACATTTTTTAGTCCACAGTTCGTGGGTCCTGTAGATTATCAAAATTTACATGCACTTGAACAGGTGGATTATTTAATCGTAACAAATTCCTTGTTTATATCTGAGGCGGAAAGGTTGGCAGAATTACACAGAAGTCAAGGTACATCGGTACATGTGGTAACATCGGATATGGTGTTTAACGAATTTAGTTCGGGTGCTCCAGATGCCGTTGCGATTAGAATGTTTGCCAAGATGTTCTATGATAGATCCCAAACTGATCCTGAAACTGCCCCCAAATATTTACTTCTTTTTGGTGATGGAACCTACGACCCAAAAGATCGAGTACCAGATAACAATAATTTGATGCTTACCTATCAAGTTTTAAACAGTGAAAATCATATTTCTGCCTTAGTTACCGATGATTTTTACGGGATGCTTGACGATAATGAATCTTTGACTGGTTCTGACTTGCTTGACATTGGTATAGGTCGAATTTTAGCTTCTGACTTAATTACGGCAAAACAACAGGTTGATAAAATTGAGCACTACATGAAAAACGGTTCTAATTTGTTTTTAAATGCAGGTGCTTCATGCTGTCTGGATGAAAATTCATCAAATACATATGGAGACTGGAGGCAGAAATACGTTCAGGTAGCTGATGACGAGGAAGGAGGTTATTTTATCAATGTAGACACGGAACCTCAATATGAGTATGTATCTGCCAATCATCATGAGATGAATTGTGACAAGCTTTATTTAGATGCTTATCCTCAACAAATAAGCGCCGGTGGACAACGTTATCCCGATGTTTTAAATGGAATTACGGACAGAATTCAAAGAGGAGCCTTATTGGTAAATTATGTTGGACACGGAGGTGAAGTTGGGTTGGCAGAGGAAAGAGTTGTAACCATTCCTCAAATTAACTCATGGAGTAATATTAATGCCTTAAATGTCTTTGTATCTGCCACATGTGAGTTCACGAAATACGATGATCCATCTCGTGTCTCTGCTGGGGAATGGGTTGCGTTAAATCCATCAGGAGGTGCTATTGCCCTGATGACTACAACGCGTTCAGTGTTCTTCGGAGTGAATTCCAATACTGGGGAAGCATTTTTTGAAAACGTATTTCAAAGAGATGCGAATGGATTACCGTTAGCTTTTGGCGAAATCGCGAAGCGAACCAAGAATAATGCAGGAAGTAATATTAATAAACGAAGTTTTACTTTAATTGGAGATCCCGCCCTGAGAATAGCGTTACCTCATTATAATATTGTAACGGATAGTATTAACGGAATAGCTCCTTCTGTTCAAATGGATACCTTGCAAGCATTGAGTAAGGTGAGAATCAAAGGGCACGTAGAGGATTTTAATGGTCAACCAATGTCTAATATTAATGGAATATTAACCCCATCTGTCTTAGATAAAGTAAAAATACTAAACACGTTAGGTCAAGATCCAAATTCACCTGAAATTCAGTATGAGCTACAGCGCAATCTCATTTACAAAGGAAAAGTGTCCATTGTAAACGGTTATTTTGATTTCTCTTTTGTCGTTCCTAAAGATATAGCACTCAATTATGGACTGGGAAAGCTTAGCTATTACGGTTACGGCAATGAAATTGATGCAGGTGGATATGATACGAGTTTTGTCATTGGTGGTATTGATCCAAATGGAATTTCAGATGACGAGGGACCTGAGGTAAATCTTTTCATGAACGATGAAAATTTTGTTTCTGGTGGACAAACGGATTTGAGACCAGTATTGCTTGCTAAAATTTTTGACGAAAACGGAATCAATACCGTAGGTAATGGAATTGGTCATGATATCACCGCTATTCTTGATGGCAATACATCTGAACCTATTATTTTAAATGATTACTATGTGGCTGATCTAGATTCTTATCAATCTGGTGAAATTCGATTTCAGTTTGATGAGCTCGAAAAAGGAAGGCATACCTTAGAATTTAAGGTTTGGGATGTGAATAACAACAGTTCAATGGTAGCTATTGAATTTGTTGTAGTTGATGAGTCAAATTTGAGTTTAATGAATGTATATAACTATCCTAATCCTTTCACAACCTCAACGGAATTTATGTTTGAACATCCATTTTCATGTAATCAGTTGGACGTTCAGATTCAAATTTACACCGTATCTGGTAAGCTTGTAAAAAGTATTAATGAAACCATTAATACTGAAGGGTTCAGGGTAAATAACATCTTCTGGGATGGAAAAGATACTTTTGGTGATCAGTTAGCTAAAGGTGTATACATCTACCGAGTAGTTGTCAATGATATAAACGGAGCCTCTGCAGAAAAAACAGAAAAATTGGTCATATTGAGATAAATTATACAATAAAACATCTTGATTTACGTATATTTACCACCTACTTTTAAATTCAAAATGAAAAAACTACTTTTCACTTTTATAATTGCTGTTTCAATTACATTTTCATTTGCTCAACCTACTGGTGGAAATGGGGTGACGGATGATCAATTACAGCTAAATACCATTACAACGGCATTGCCATTCATGGCAATTACGCCTGATTCTCGAGCAGGAGGTATGGGAGATGCTGGTACCGCCTTAAGTCCGTCCTCAAGTTCTATATATTGGAATACCTCAATTTTGAGTTTTTCTGAGCAAACCTCGGAGGTGAGTTTATCCTATACGCCTTGGTTGCGTCAATTGACAAATGACATTCATCTATCCTATTTATCTGCATATTACAAGATTAATGAGACCCACTCTGTTGGAGGTGCGCTTCGCTTTTTTAGTTTAGGAGAAATTACTTTTACAGATGCTTCTGGTAATGTAATTCGGGATGACAAACCTAGCGAATTTGAATTGACAGGTGCTTATGCATTTAGATTGTCAAATAGACTCAGCTTAGGAATCAATGGTAAGTTTGCTTATTCTAATCTTACCGGAGGGTTAACTGTTGGAGGAGTGAATACAAAAGCTGGTGTAGTAGGTGCTGCTGACTTGTCTTTCTCCTATTACAACGACGATGCCAAAATCGGAAACCTGAACGGTGTTTATACCTTCGCAACTACACTTAATAATATTGGTAATAAAGTAGCCTATTCTGAGCTTTCAGAGCGTGATTTTATTCCAATGAATTTGAAAATAGGGAATAGCTTTTTGGCCAAGTTTGATGCTTACAATGAAGTCACCTTTTCACTTGATTTGCAGCGATTGTTGGTGCCAACACCACCCATTTATGATTTGATTGATGGAGAGGTTACTATGCTTGCTGGGATGAATCCCAATGTTGGTGTGATCAATGGAATTGCGCAATCTTTTTATGATGCACCAGGTGCTTTGGCCACTGATGAAAATGGTGATTATATACAAGACGCTGATGGTAATTATGAGGTAGTATCTGGTACTAGATTTAAGGAGGAGCTATCAGAAATAAATGTGGCATTTGGTGTTGAATGGTGGTACAATGATGTATTTGCTGTTCGTACGGGAGTGTTTTATGAAAGTCCAAATAAAGGAAATCGCCAATTTTTAAATTTAGGAGCAAGTTTGAAGTATAACATGTTTGCCATAGATTTTTCATATTTAGCCTCCTTAAATGGTCGCCAAAGTCCTTTGGCAAATACCTTGAGATTTACGGTGCGTCTTGATTTAGACCAAGCCGGTTCCACAAATAGTAATCCTTAATTTACAAAATGCGAATAGGTTTTGGAGTTGATGTTCATCGCCTAGAAGAGAATAAACCACTTTATATTGGTGGAATTGAAATTCCTTCATCAAAGGGAGCAGTAGGGCATTCGGATGCAGATGTACTTATTCATGCCATTTGTGATGCCCTCTTAGGTGCTGCAAATTTGGGAGATATCGGATTTCATTTTTCAGATCAAGACCCAAAGTATAAAGGGATTGATTCAAAGATATTGTTGCGTAATGTAATGGTATTGTTAAAAGATAAAAGCTATAAAATCGGCAATATCGACGCAACTGTAGTATTAGAATCTCCAAAATTGAATCCACACATTCCTAAAATGAAAGGCGTTTTAGCTGAAATTCTTGAGATTGAGATTGATGATATATCAATAAAAGCGACAACTCATGAATCGGTTGATTCTTTTGGTCATCAAGAAGCCATTAAATCATATTGTGTTTGTTTGATTTCACGTAGCGCTTAATAACGCACTTTCTTTATATTTGTAATATGAAATTTAACCCTGATTATTCTACGAAAGAATCCTTATTGAAATTATATCAAAAACCATTACTTGAATTGGTGTTTGAGGCAGCTTCGATACATAGAAAGTTCCACAATCCGAGAGAGGTGCAAATGTCTTCGCTTTTAAGTATTAAGACAGGTGGTTGTCCGGAAGATTGCGGCTACTGTCCACAAGCTGCGCGATATCACACAGATATTGACACGCATAAAATCATGGATGTTGAACAAGTTTTGGAACAGGCAAAAAATGCCAAAGCCAATGGTTCTTCAAGACTTTGTATGGGTGCTGCATGGAGAGAAGTTAGAGACAATAAAGATTTTGACAAGGTTGTTGAAATGGTCCAAGGGGTCAACGATATGGATATGGAAGTATGTTGTACACTTGGAATGCTCACTGAGGACCAAGCAAAACGGCTCAAAAATGCAGGTTTGTTTGCATACAACCACAATTTAGATTCTTCCAAAGAGTTTTATAAGGACGTGATTTCTACCCGAGAATACGAGCAGCGATTAGATACTATTGAAAATGCTAGGAAGGCGGGTATTTCCGTCTGCTCTGGAGGTATTATTGGTATGGGAGAAAGCGAGGAAGATCGAATTGGATTATTAATGAGCTACATGCAAATGGAAAATCCACCTGAGTCTATACCTATAAATGCATTGGTTGCCGTGGAAGGAACACCCCTAGAAGACCAAAAGCCTATTGAACAATGGGAATTGATACGTATGGTTGCAACGACTAGAATTGCTTTTCCTGAGTCTGTTGTTCGTTTGTCAGCAGGTAGAACAAAAATGAATATGGAAGCTCAAGCCCTATGTTTTATGGCGGGAGCAGGTTCAATTTTTGCAGGGGACAAATTACTGACCACTCCAAATCCAGAGTATAATGAGGACCAAGAAATGTTTTCTATTTTGGGCTTAATACCAAAGGAGTCTTTTGCAGATGCCCCACAACCAGAGACGAAACCTGATGAAATCTTGATTGAACGAAAACAAAAGGAAGCTTTGCGTCAAAAGGAGCTTGAAGAGGCAAGAACCACCACTGATTCAAATAAATTCGAGCCAAGAAGTATCCGGTCTGTTGATTCATTATAATGGACGACAAACTCAAAAAAAGAATTGAACTTCGAAAGGATGAGGGTTCGTTTCGTGAGTTGACCTTAAAAAAAGGTTCGATAGATTTTTTTTCCAATGATTATTTAGGATTAGCTAGAGAAAAGCCAAGCCCTTCTCAAATACCTGAGGGTTCTTCAGGTTCAAGGCTTTTATCAGGAAACTCGATTCAAGCCATGGATTGTGAAGAAAGATTGTCCTCTTTTTATGATTCAGAAGATGCCATTGTATATAATTCAGGGTATGATGCCAATGTAGGATTCATATCTGCTGTTGCTCAAAGGGGTGACTATATATTATACGATGAACATATACATGCAAGTATAAGAGATGGCATTCGGCTTTCTTATGCTAAAGCCTATTCTTTTAAGCATAATGACCTTGATGACCTTGAAAGGCAGCTAGAGAAGATGAATGGGACCATTTATGTTATGGTTGAGTCTATTTACTCTATGGATGGAGATATGGCTCCATTGGCAGGAATGCAAGCTTTGGTAAAGAAATTTGGTGCTTATTTAATTGTTGATGAAGCTCACGCAGTTGGAGTTTATGGAGATTCAGGTAGAGGAATTGTCCATGCAAGAGGAATGCAAAAGGATGTTTTTGCAAGAACCATTACTTTCGGAAAGGCCTATGGTTATCATGGAGCAGCCATTTTGTGTGCTAAAGAGCTCAAAGAATATTTGGTTAATTTTTCAAGGTCATTTATTTACTCTACTGCTCTACCAGTTGCTTCGTATACAACAATTATTAATAGAGTAGAAATCGATATAATTAAGGAACGTCAAAAAATGTTACATGATAACATTTATCATTTTAGAAATGGACTTAAATCATTTGATTTTTTATCTGAAGAGAATTCACCTATTCA
>WTIB01000272.1:6684-9576 GCA_011522905.1 Crocinitomicaceae bacterium
GCTTCATGATGTGTAAGGTATTCATCAATTACAACCTGATGTACAAACCCTGTAAATCCGTCTCCTTCAGGATCATTAATGTCTTTTTTGTTTACCCAATTATCTTCAGGTAAAGCATCAGAAAGAACCAAATAAAACTTGAAGTTTGGAAATTCCTTTTCGAGATCTCTAAAGTAATGGATGTAGAATAGCTCTGCTCTTGAACGCCCTCCATACCAATAAGTAACTTTTCTACCTGTTTTTAGTGTTTTGAATAGTTCATATAGGTGTGAACGCATAGGGGCCATTCCGGCACCACCACCTATGTAAAGCATTTCGGCATCTGAATGATTGATGAAAAATTCTCCATATGGTCCTGAGATTGATACCTCATCTCCTTCTTTCAATCCAAAGATATAAGAAGATGCTACTCCAGGGTTAATATCTGCCCACTTATCATTCGCGCGATCCCATGGTGGAGCTGCAACTCTTACATTAAGCATGATTTTTCTTCCTTCAGCAGGGTAAGAGGCCATTGAATATGCACGAACAACATCTTCACTATTGTTCATCACTAAGTGACGCATGGCGAATTTACCCTCTGACCAATCTTTTTCAAACTTATTCGGTTCACCTGGATGATCCTGAGGATGTGCGGTAATATCCATATCTGCGAATTTCACCTGCGTTTTCGGAATGTTGATTTGAATATATCCACCCGCTTTGTAATTCATATCTTCTGGAATCTCCACAATGAATTCCTTTATGTAGGTAGCTACATTGTAATTCGAAACTACTTTTGCTTTCCATTCCTTAATCCCAAGAATCTCTTCTTCAATATGAATTTTCATATTTTCTTTTACCTTAACCTGGCAACCAAGTCGGTGATTCGATGCAATTTCCTTACGCGAGAAGTGAGGGGTTTCTGTCGGCAGAATTTCTCCTCCACCTTCATTTACCTGACAAACACATTGAACACACGTACCACCGCCACCACAAGCAGAAGGAAGAAAAATTCCATTACTTCCGAGTGTTCCCAATAAGGTGCCTCCACCATCTACTTCTAGTGTTTTTTCGCCATCATTAATATCGATGACCAATTTTCCTTTAGGGGATATTTTGGCTTTAACAAATAAAAGCATCGATGTGAGCAATAAAATAACTGCTAAAAAGGCAATAAGCGTAAATATTAATACAGTACCCATAATAATTATCTATTTTCTAATTCTTGATCTGTTTTTGCGGTAGTAACCTCAGTTTTTGTATCATCCTCGGCAACCTCTTCTCCGTATTTAATTCCCATAAAGCTCATGAAGGCAATTCCCATTAAGCCAGTTACAATAAAAGTTATTCCCAATCCTCTCAAAGGGCCAGGAACATTCGAATATCTTAGTTTTTCACGAATTGCCGCAATTGCTACAATCGCTATAAACCAACCAATACCTGAACCTAAAGAAAAGGCAGTTGCATCTAATATGGTGGAATATTGGCGTTCCTGCATAAAGAGTGCACCTCCAAGGATTGAGCAGTTAACGGCAATCAAGGGTAAAAATATACCCAACGCTCCATAAAGTGCAGGAGCAAATTTCTCAACAAGCATTTCAACCAATTGCACCATTGATGCAACAACAGCGATAAACATTATGAATGATAAAAAACTTAAATCGAGAGTAGCATATTCATCACTGATCCAAGCCAATGCACCTTCCTTCAAAACATAGTTTTCTAGCAAGTAATTGACAGGCACGGTAACAGTTAATACGAAAATAACCGCAGCACCCAGTCCAACCGCAGTTTTCACTGTTTTTGATACTGCTAGGTATGAGCACATTCCCAAGAAATAGGCGAAAATCATGTTTTCACTGAAAATGGCTTTAACAAATATATCTAATGTACTTTCCATAATTTTTTACAATTTAATGCTCTTCGATAAGTGCCTTATTTCTGGTTCTTTGAACCCAAATAATGATACCCGTAATGATTAAAGCCATTGGAGGTAAAATCATTAGGTTGTTATTCTGATACCCTAGGGTATACAAGCCAGATTCTTCACCAGGAAGTGAATTTCCAAATATTGAATAACCCATTAGTGTTCCAGAACCAAACAATTCTCTGAAAACCGCCACAATAATCAAAATAGCTCCGTACCCAAGACCATTTCCTAATCCATCAAGTATTGATGGCCATGGTTTATTTCCCATTGCAAATGCCTCCAGTCTACCCATAATAATACAATTGGTGATAATCAGTCCAACAAATACGGAAAGCTTTGCGGATAGATCAGGTAGAAATGCAGCGAGTACTTGATCAACAATGATAACGAGTGAAGCAACTACTAAAAGCTGAACAATAATTCGAATTCTGGATGGTATCATGTCGCGAAGCAAAGAAACAATGAGGTTACCCATTATAATTACAAATAATACGGATAATGACATCACAACTGCTTGACTCACCTGAACCGTGATGGCAAGCGCTGAGCATATGCCTAAAACTTGAATAGTAACTGGATTGTTATCTGTTAGGGGGTCTGTGATGAGCTTTTTATTCTTCTTAGAGAAAAGTGGCTCTGATCCTTTTTCTGTACTCATATTAAGAATTTTTATTTTGAAAATATGAAGCGTAGATTTTTAATGTTCTATTCACCATTTCTTCTACACCTTTTGAGGTAATTGTTCCTCCTGTTATACCATCTATTTTACTATCACCCTTGATGGCACCAGAATTGTCTTTAACAACTTCATATTTCATGAAGTTCCCTTGTTCATCAGCTATTTTAGAAGATTTCCATCGGTCCATGAAAAAGGCCTTATTAATTTCAGCACCTAGACCTGGAGTTTCGGTTTTATGATCAAATGAAACACCAAGAATAGTATTCATATCATCCTCTAGACAAATATATCCCCAAATAGG
>WTIB01000108.1 GCA_011522905.1 Crocinitomicaceae bacterium
GACTCCATCCAAAAGCTGAATGCCAAGCCCTCGTTTGATGGTCTCTTTGTCAGCTTGTCTTTCTATTTTGCGCATTTCTCTTTTGTCAAATACGTAGGCCGCAATAAAACCGATCAGCTCTCTGTTGTTCATTGAGGAGTAATCGATCAGATGCGCAAATTCGTGCCCAATCCAACCGACCAATGCATTGAAGCTGAGGTCCTGATAATTGATACCGGTAAGCTCTGGATTATCATTGACAAAAATGCGGTAAGCTCTTTTGTTCTTTCTTTTGACGATGAAATTGGGAGTGGGCTGGGCTTGCATAGTGCTGCTTATGGATTTCAGCTTGAGCATAATGCTTCGATGGTGGAGCTCTGGATAGCGATTCAAGGCCACGTAAAAAGCAAGCTCCAATTTTTTATCCCGGATGCGAAGGTCTTTTTTTCGCCCCATCTTTTGCTGGTAATAGGGGAGGGAATCCACATAATCCGAATAGTGAAAATGGGCTGTATCGCAATGGATATGGAGATTCATTTCACTTTGAGATTGCGCCGAAAAACCAATCATCAAAACAAGCCCCGTAAAAATAAGTCTAGCAAACAAGGACATACTTAAATATACCACATTTCGTTATATGAAGTTGTTAAAATTGTTTAGAAGCGACTACTTTATCCAAATGAGCTGCTTCAATCCAACTTTGATTCGGTTGTTTCCCACGGAAAGAACGGTATTGTTACCTTTAATTTCCTCAACCGTTGCGAGCTGTCTTGTGGCAATGATTTTGACCTGAGAACCCACCACAATTTTTTCTTGTTGATATGATTTTACCTGTTTTTGGCTTAGCTTTCTCTTTGGCTTATTGGCTTTTTTCTTGGCTTCTTTCTTGGTTTTTTGTGCTTTGAAATATTCAAGAACTTCTTTCATCAAGTCCTCGTTGTGTTTCTTTCCTCTTGAGGTTTTGAATTTCGATAGAAATTCGAGCATCTTTTTTCCAGCAAGTAATTCTGCTTCTTGTAACTGCATGGTTCTGTTGATTTTCTCGTATTTCTGTGTGAGTTTAGAACGGTGGGCATCAATTTCTTCAGCTTTATTGCTGTGGTACTTGCTCTCTTTTTTATTTCGTTGGATTTCTTGTTCTAGACGATTTGTTTTGCGCTGTAAATCTGCCAAGAGCTCATTGAATTTGAGCTTTTCCTTATCTAGCTTCTGTTTTGCATTTTTGATGAGTTTGGTCGGGATACCGTTATTTTTGGCTACCTCAAAAGTAAATGAGCTGCCTGGAGAACCCATTTGAAATTCAAATAATGGTCTTAAATCATCGGGATTGAAGAGCATGCATCCATTTATCGCATTCGGAAGCTCCATAGCTTTGGATTTGATGTTGTTGTAATGTGTAGTTAGCGCAGTGAAAACCTCCTTTTCGTAAAAGGACTCAAAAAAAGATTCCGCTAGCGCACCACCAAGATCGGGATCAGATCCCGTCCCAAATTCATCCAATAGGAGCAAGGTTTTATTGTTGCATGTGCTCAAGAATTTTTTCATTCTTTGCAATCGATATGAATATGTACTCAGCTCATTTTCAATAGATTGATTGTCTCCAATTTCCGATAAAATGCGGTCAAACACATAAAATGAATTTTCCCAGTCGGCCGATACAAAGAAACCTGATTGTACCATCATCTGTAAAAGCCCAAGTGTTTTAAGTGTAATGCTTTTCCCACCTGCATTTGGTCCAGATATTACAATCATTCTTTGTGATTCATTGAGAATGATATCCTGTCCATAGGTTGGTTTTTTTTCCTGATTGTTCTTTTTTCGAAGTAGGGGGTGTACGGCCTTTTTTAGGATGATTTCTTTCTTCTTGGTAAGCTTAGGCATACACGCGTCCATATCCTTAGAAAGCTTGTATTTTGCATTGATGAAATCAAGATCATGTAGACTTTTATTGTAGCCTTCAATGAGCCATTTGAATGATGCGATGAATTCGGTAAGCTCTCTGAGTATTTTTTGAATTTCATTTTCCTCTTCAATTCGCAATTGATCCATGAGATTATTGAGCTCTGCATTCACAGAAGGCTCAATATGAACCATACTGCCTGTTTTACTTGTACCCATTAAGGTTCCCGAAAATTGTTTTTTATATGCTGCTTTAACACTCAATACCCTTCTGCTGCCAATTACGGTTTCTTTGGTGTCCGAGAGCAAGTTGGATTTGGACAAACGTCGGAGCTCTTTTTCGAAATTTCTTTGGATTTTTCTATGCGTGCCTTTAATCGAAGTCCTAATTGATTTTAGATTTGAAGAAGCACTGTCTTTAATGGCTCCAGATGAGTCAATGATCTTTTCAACGGCATCAATAATTTCATTCGTTTTGTAGGTATCCGAAAAAACACTTTCAATACTTTGAAATTTTTCGTTGTGAAACTCAAAGAACTTCAAATAGG
>WTIB01000155.1 GCA_011522905.1 Crocinitomicaceae bacterium
TAGAAGATATTGGATGGGCGATTCAGCAGCATGCTGAATCTCACGGTTATGGGGTGGTACGAGATCTCGTAGGGCATGGTTTAGGTAAGTCTTTGCATGAAGAGCCTCAGGTGCCTAATTATGGAAGAAGGGGTAGGGGTAAAAAACTTTTAAATGGCCTTACCATTGCTATTGAACCTATGATTAATATGGGGACTGAAAAAGTAGTGACTTTGGATGATGAATGGACGATTGTCACAGCAGATGGTAAACCAAGTGCACATTTCGAACACGATATTGCGATTGTAGATGGTAAACCTGATATTTTGTCAACTTTTGATTACATCTATGATGTTATAGGAAGTGATGATTAGGGAAGAAAAATTGATTTCCATCGCCGTATTGACGGTATTGTTGTATGCTTTAGGCATTCTGCTTGACGCTTCTTTTTTTTTGATTCCATTTCCATTATTTGACCTCATATTCTTTGCTGTTTTTGTCCAATTTTTGTTTTGGAATAGAAACGTGATAAAAGGCTACATCTGGTTTTATTTTTCTGCTGCATTGCTTCAGGTTTTCTGTAATCCACTTTTTTTAGGTACAGCTTTAAGCTCAGCTCACCTGAATCAATTAGATGATTTCTTAATTGTTGATGTACTAAAACTTGTATCCAAGCTATTATTAATTGCGACTTTAATCTTTTGGAGATTTCATCGCAAGCTAAAATTTTCTTTATTAATTGTTTTGGCTTTCAGCTTGTTTGTAATGCTTGGGATGACAGAAGACTTTTTCTGGATAAGCCCTTTGGCACCTGCAATTGTAGCTTTTCAATTATGGAGGGAAGACCAGCGCAATCCTTTTCGATATTTATGGATTTTGCAGTCTATATTTGACTTATTTACGGTAGTAATGCTGCATTACGCTCGTTGAGCGTGCAGCCAACTAAATAAACTATCTCAGTGTTATATTAAAGGTGAATTACCTCATCGTAAGCTGCAGCCGCAGCTTCCATTACAGCCTCAGACATAGTTGGATGAGGATGAATGGTTTTGATTAAGTCTTCACCTGTTGTCTCCAATTTTCTAATGGCAACGATTTCCGCAATCATTTCGGTTACATTTGCTCCAATCATGTGCCCTCCAAGAAGCTCACCATATTTTGCATCAAATATGAGTTTGACAAATCCATCTTTTGCACCAGCCGCACTGGCTTTTCCAGAAGCAGAAAATGGAAATTTCCCAATTTTAATATCAAGTCCTTTGTCTTTTGCAGCTTTTTCAGTCATTCCTACGGAGGCAATTTCTGGGGAACAGTAGGTACACCCTGGAATATTTCCATAATCGATAGGCTCTGGATGATGACCTGCTATTTTCTCAACACAAACGATTCCTTCTGCTGAGGCAACATGGGCTAGTGCAGGGCCAGGAACCACGTCTCCAATCGCATAGTATCCAGGAAGGTTTGTTTGGTAGAAATCATTAACCAATATTTTTCCGTTATCTACAACTATTCCAAGCTCTTCAAGTCCAATATTTTCAATATTTGCTTGGATTCCAACAGCAGAGAGTACAACGTCGCAATCAATTTTTTCTTCCCCTTTTTCCGTTTTGACATGAACAACACAACCTTTGCCCTTTGTGTCAACAGATTCAACGGATGAATTGGTCATAATTTTTAGACCCGCTTTTTTGAATGATTTCTCTAACTGTTTAGATACATCATTATCTTCAACAGGAACAATATTTGGCATGTATTCAACAATTGTGACTTCTGTTCCAATAGCGTTATAAAAGTAAGCGAACTCAACTCCAATTGCTCCTGAACCCACAACTACCATTTTTTTCGGTTGTTTCTCTAGAGTCATTGCTTGTCGATAGCCAATAATTTTCTTGCCATCTTGAGGAAGGTTAGGAAGCGCTCTTGATCTTGCACCAGTGGCTATTATGATACCTTTACTTGCAGTGTAATCTGTAGACTTTCCATTCTCATCAGTAACAGTAACCGTTTTTGAGGCTTTGAGTACACCGGTACCATTTAGAACGTCTATTTTATTTTTTTTCATTAAAAACTTAATACCATTGCTCATGCCATCGGCCACATCACGACTTCTTTTGATCATTCCTCCAAAGTCCGCTTTTGCTTCTTTTACAGAAATACCATAATCCGATGCATGACTTAGATATTCAAAAACATTTGCAGATTTCAATAAAGCTTTTGTTGGAATACAACCCCAATTGAGACAAATGCCTCCTAAAGATTCTCTCTCAACTACAGCAGTCTTCATTCCAAGCTGTGATGCTCTAATTGCTGTTACATATCCACCTGGCCCGCTGCCCACTACAATAATATCATAACTCATATTCAAATATTTTAGGAAACAAAAGTACTCAAAATAATGATATTTTAGTCTAATTGACAAGAGTGCATTTGTCTCAAAGAAGTACTTCGATTTTATTCTGTTTTAAACGATAGTTATCCCCTTATTATCGTTATTTTTGTTCGATAAAATGATAATACATGAATGATACGCAGCAAGTAGAGGCCACTGTTGAACAAGCGATTGATTTAGGTTTGAGAGCGGATGAATTTGAGATGATTAAAGATATTCTTGGAAGGACCCCCAATTTTACAGAAACAGCAATATATTCTGTCATGTGGTCTGAACATTGTTCTTATAAAAATTCAATTCTTTGGTTAAAAACCTTACCTAAAGATGGTCCTCACATGTTGGTAAAAGCAGGAGAGGAAAATGCTGGCCTCGTTGATATTGGTGATGGTATGGGATGTGTATTCAAAATTGAATCTCACAACCATCCAAGTGCACTTGAGCCATATCAGGGAGCTGCTACTGGTGTAGGTGGAATTAATCGAGACATTTTTACTATGGGTGCTAGGCCAATTGCACAGTTAAATTCGTTGCGTTTTGGAAATATTGAAAGAGACAGAACCAAATGGTTGGTAAAAGGTGTAGTTAAAGGAATTGGTGACTATGGTAATGCTTTTGGTATTCCCATTGTTGGAGGAGAGGTAGCTTTTGATGATTCGTACAATACAAATCCACTTGTCAATGCTTTTTCTGCTGGTACCATTGATATAAATAATATGATTTCGGCGACAGCAAAAGGGCCAGGTAATCCGGTTTTTATAGTTGGTTCTTCCACTGGAAAAGATGGTATTGCTGGAGCAGCATTTGCTTCAAAAGACATCACTGAAGATTCAGCTTCTGATTTGCCTTCTGTTCAGGTTGGGGATCCGTTTATGGAAAAGCTTTTGTTGGAGGCTACAATGGAATTATCTAAAACAGATGCCATTGTTGGAATGCAGGATATGGGGGCAGCAGGAATTACTTGTTCTACATGTGAAATGAGCGCTGCAGGAGATGTGGGTATGGAGATTAATTTGGACCATGTTCCAACAAGACAAGAAAATATGTTGCCATATGAAATTCTATTGTCTGAATCTCAAGAGAGAATGTTGGTTGTTGTTCACAAAGGCAAAGAAGATATTGTCAAGGAAATATTTACCAAATGGGATCTTCATGCCGAAGAAATTGGTGTTGTGACAGATACCAAAAGAATTAGGTATTATATGGGAGGAGAGCTTGTTGGTGATGTTCCTGCAGAATCATTGGTTCTTGGTGGAGGAGCGCCTCAATATGAAAGAGCGTATTCCGAGCCAGCTTATTATCAAGAGTTTAAAAAGTTTAATATCGACTCCATCGAAATGCCAGCTTCACTAAAAGAGGTAGCTCATTCATTGCTGGCGATGCCTAATATTGCTTCAAAGAAATGGGTATACGAGCAATACGATTCTATGGTTGGAACCCGAACAATGACTACCAATGTTCCGTCAGATGCGGGAGTGGTTAACATTAAAGGAACTAATAAAGGTTTGGCAATGACAGTTGACTGTAATTCTAGATATGTGAATGCAGATCCAGAGGTAGGGACAATGATCGCTGTTTCTGAAGCTTCACGTAACATCGTTTGTTCTGGGGGAGAGCCAAGCGCGATTACGAATTGTTTGAATTTTGGAAATCCTTATAATCCTGAATCATACTGGCAATTTGTTGGCGCCATCAAAGGAATGTCCGCTGCATGTCTTAAATTTAAAACACCGGTTACAGGAGGAAATGTGTCTTTTTACAACCAATCAGTTACGGATGGAGTTGAAATTCCTGTTCATCCAACGCCAACAATTGGAATGATTGGTATTTTGGAGGATAAGAATAAACTCATGTCATTGGATTTTAAAACTAAAGGTGATTTAATTTTCCTGATTGGAGAATACAAGGAGGATATTTCTTCATCCGAATATCTTGCAAATTATCATGGTGTTAAAGCATCTCCAGCGCCATATTTCGACTTAGAGGAGGAATTCAAAATGCAAGAAGTCGTTAAGACGCTCATTAATAATGATTTAATAAACGCTGCTCATGATGTTTCAGATGGAGGACTTTATGTAACTTTGGTAGAGATGTCTTTAAATCGTAATTTAGGTTTTGATATCGTTACCGATTCTGAAATACGAGAAGACGCATTTTTGTTTGGAGAAGGTCAGGGAAGGGTGGTTGTAACCGTTTCAGAGGACGAGGAGGATGAGTTTTTGGAATACATGATTTCATCTAAGGTTAACTTGACTTTACTTGGACATGTAACGAAAGGAAAGATGGTGGTAGATGATGAACATTTTGGCTTTGTAGATGAAGCTAAAGATATCTTTGAAAATGCTTTAGGTAGAATCTTAGAAAATTAATTTATGGAATACAATACGACAAGAGAAAAGCTAATTCTTCCTGAATATGGTAGAAATGTGCAGAATATGATTTCACATGCCATGGAAATTAATGACCGGACAGAGAGAAATAGAGCGGCACAGGCCATAATAGAAGTAATGGGACAATTAAATCCCCATCTAAGAGATGTCGATGATTTTCGTCATAAATTATGGACGCATTTGTTTGTGATGTCTGATTTTAAATTGGATGTTGATTCACCCTATGAAATTCCTAAACAAGAGGTCCTGAACGAAAAGCCCGAGCAAATGGAATATCCAATGGGTCATATAAAATATGGTCATTACGGTAAGTACACGGAGAAATTATTGAAATCGGCCAAAGAAATTGATGATCCAGAGGCTAAAGATTCATTTAAAATGGCCATGGCTAATTTCATGAAGAAACAATATTTGGTTCATAATAATGGAGCCGTTGAAAACCATGTGATTGCTGAAAACTTGAATGAGCTATCTAATGGAGATCTTTCAATTGAGGACCCTGACGAACTTGTGAGTACGAATCAATTACTTCGCACGATGGGACTGAACAAGAAGTTTTCTAAGTCAAATAAGTCTAACAAGTCCAATTATAAATCCAAGAAAAAGAAATATAAAAAATAAGTTATGGCTTCATTTGAAATACATGGAGGAAAACCTTTAAAGGGTGAACTTATACCACAAGGAGCTAAAAACGAGGCTTTACAAGTTTTATGTGCTCCATTGTTAACAGCTGAAAAAGTTACCATTTCTAATATTCCTGATATCATAGATGTAAATAAGCTAATTGCCCTTTTGCAAGCTATGGGAGTAAAGGTAGAAAAAGTAGAAAAGGGGACTTATATATTTCAAGCGAAAGACATCGATTTGAAATATTTGGAAACAGAAGATTTCAAAAAGAGAGCTTCTTCTTTACGAGGCTCTATTATGATTGTCGGTCCGTTGCTCGCAAGATTTGGTGCAGGATACATTCCTAAACCAGGTGGTGATAAAATTGGAAGAAGACGTTTAGATACCCATTTTGAAGGTTTTGCAAAACTAGGCGCCAAATTCAACTATGACGCTGGCGAGCATTTTTATTCGGTTGAATGTAAAAAATTGAAGGGAACCTATATACACCTCGAAGAGGCATCGGTAACTGGAACAGCGAATGTGATTATGGCCGCTGTAATGGCTTCAGGTAAAACAACTTTCTACAATGCGGCCTGTGAGCCTTACATTCAGCAATTGTGTAAAATGTTGAATTCAATGGGTGCTAAGATAAGCGGTGTAGGATCAAACATGCTGATTATTGAAGGCGTAAAATCTTTAGGGGGCTGCTATCATAGAGTGAATCCTGATATGATCGAAATAGGTAGCTTTATTGGCTTAGCGGCAATGACAAAATCAGAGATTACGATTAAGGATGTAAGCTACGATAGCTTGGGAGTAATTCCTAATGTCTTTAAAAGGATGGGAATCAAGCTAGAAAGGAGGGGAGACGATATTTATGTTCCTGCCCAAGATTCCTATGAAATTGAAAACTTTATTGATGGTTCGATCCTGACGATTTATGATGCACCTTGGCCAGGTTTTACACCAGACCTATTATCAATTATTTTGGTTGTAGCTACACAAGCTAAAGGTTCCGTTTTGATTCATCAAAAAATGTTTGAGTCACGTTTATTTTTTGTAGATAAATTAATCGATATGGGCGCTCAAATTATATTGTGTGATCCACATAGGGCAACTGTTATTGGTCTAAATAGGGAGCATGATTTAAGGGGTATTAGTATGACATCACCAGACATTCGTGCTGGAGTATCATTATTAATTGCTGCACTATCTGCAAAGGGTAAAAGTGTCATTCATAATATTGAACAGATTGATAGGGGGTATCAGGATATCGAATATCGATTGAACAATATTGGAGCAGATATCAGAAGAATAGGTTAAAATGAGAAAGATTACCTTTTCATTTGGAATGATATCCATAGGTATTCTTTTATTTATTTTTTTCAACAATAATTATAGACAATCTTCAGGTAAGATTTTTGATAATGATGAATTGGCCCCTGAAATTGAATTATACAATCCGAAAGGAAAGAAAATCAAACTTTCGAAATTAAGGGGTAAGCTTGTACTTATTGACTTTTGGGCCTCATGGTGTGGTCCTTGCCGACAGGAAAGTCCAAATATTGTTGAAGCCTATAACAAATACCGAAAAAGAAAATTTGTAAATGGTAAGGGGCTTGAGATTTTCAGTGTTTCTTTGGATAAAAATAAATCAGCTTGGATTTCTGCTATTGAAAAAGATGGATTAGCATGGAAATATCATGCTTGGGATGAGCATAAAAAAGCAAGTGAATTATACGAGGTGAACTCTATTCCATATGCCGTTCTAATTGATGGTGAAGGTAGGGTTATTGCACAGGGAGGTGAGCTTAGAGGGATTAACCTTCATATTACTTTAGACCGTTATATTCAGGACTAAATTCTATCTAGTGCGTAAGTAATTAACTTGACCATTTCATTTGAGTAATCACTAGAAAAGTCGAGATTTGGACGATTGGCGATTCCCAAACAAATAGTAGAACAAGAATGACCCAACCCTATTCCCAAGGTGAAGAGTGCAGAGCTTTCCATTTCGAAGTTTACAAATCGATTTTGATTTGAATCAATATAGCGTTCTAATTTCTCATGTAGACCATTTGTAAAGGTGGACAATCTTAATTCTCGTCCTTGAGGTCCATAAAAACCTGAGCTTGTTACAGTAATTCCTTTATGACATAAAGGACCGTCAAATTTTTCCATGAATTTTTCACTCGCTTTTTTGATATACGGGATGATGTTTTTAGGAAAAATATCATGTTTGGAAATATCATTTAAAAGAGCCTCTTCTTCTTCACCTAATACAGTGTTGTAGAAATGTCCAACATTATCTAGTCCGAGCGCATATTCTGATAAAACATAAGAATGAACGGGAATATCTGATTGTAAGATTCCGCATGTTCCAATTCGAAGTAATTCAATTTGTTTTCTATCTGGTTTTTCAGTTTTGAGATCTAAATCAATATTGAATAAGGCATCTAATTCATTAATAACAATATCAATGTTGTCTGTACCTATTCCAGTTGATATAACGGAGATACGTTTATTTTTATATTGGCCTGTATGACAGAAAAATTCTCGATGATTTGATTTAAATTCAATTTTATCAAATTGTGCTGATACTAATGAAACCCTCTCTTGGTCACCAACAAGGATAATCTTTTCGGATACGTTTTCGGGACTCAAACCAAGATGGTATACCTGGTTTTTGGCATTGAGTACAAGCTCAGTTGGAGCGAATTTCTTCAAAATAAATTAGTTATTGAGGCTTCCGAAAACTCTATTTAATAAATCAGTAACTCGAGCCATTGGATCCAATCTGATTTTATCCTCTTCTTTTTTGACCATATGAAATAGACCATCAATCGCTTTTTCAGTTACAAATTCGTCTAAATCTGGATTAACTTCATCTAGGCCTCTTAGTTTAGCATAGGTGTTGTATTTACTAATTATAGGATTCCAGTAGTCTGTTAGTTTTACTTTCGAAATGGCATCTTTGACCTTTGGCATAAAAGCCTCTTTAAGTTGAGCTCTTGTTTGATTTTTTAAGTACTCAGTAGCTGCCCCATTCCCTCCGTTTAAGATGGCGAAACCATCCTGAACGGTCATATTTTTAATAGCATTTATAAATATGGGTAGTGCTTCTTTAGAAGCTTCTTCAGCTGCACGATTTAAGGTTGTTTCAAACTTATCTACTTGATTGTCTAATCCAAAGTCCAATGCTTTTTCTTTTACCTTTTCTGCATCAGGTGGGAAAGGAAGTCGTATTTCAGCATTATTCATAAACCCATCAACAACAGAGGTACTTTTGACAGAATTCTCAATTCCAATATTCAAGGCTTCACGAAGTCCTGATATCACCTCTGCGTTTGTCAGAGGATTTTGTGTTTCGGTATTATTGGTATTTGAGTTTACCATATTCTCGGCTTGCTGTGCAGCTTCATTCAGTACATCACAAGACGAAAATATAATTGCACTTGCAAGTATAAAGGTGATTTTGTTTTTCATTAAGATTATTTTATTAGCGGATGACGTTGATATATCCTGTGTACATTTTTTTACCATCGTTATTCTTTTCTTTGTACGAGGCTTTCCATATATAGGTGCCTTCAGGAACAATGCCTCCTCCGTATGAACCATCCCATTCAGCTTTAATATCACGGGATTTCCATACCATTTCTCCCCATCGGTTATAAATTTCAAGATTGAAATTCATTTCATCTATACCTTCTATGACTATAGACCAGGTTTGGTTATGTTCATCATTATCTGGGGTAAATGTATTTGGAGCATAAAAAATAACGTCTGGTGCGACTTCCACCTCTAAGGTAATTGAATCAGAACATCCTTCATTTGTAGTTACAACTAATGTAATAGGGTAGGTTCCTGTGACTCCCTCTGGATATGAAATTAAGGCACTTCCTCCATTATTTATTAATGAGGTTGCCCCTGGGCTAAACCATTCGAAATCCACGACATTTCCAATGGAAGTTTCGCTTGTTTGTATTTCAGTTTCAAACCATGTAACAGGATTTTGTGATATACTAAAATTAGCTGTTGGTAGTGGTGTAACTTCAACAATCCCCATAAATTCTCCAGTATATAAGCAACCATAATTGGAAATAATATTCACATTTAAATCATATACACCGGGATCAGGTATGGAGAGATCAACACTTTCATCTCCATTCGCTAAAATTACGTTTCCACTTGAAAAGATG
>WTIB01000229.1:0-8466 GCA_011522905.1 Crocinitomicaceae bacterium
GGGTTAATGCTTAATCCCTGACATAGCTGCCTAGGTAAAAAACTCACGAAAAAACCAACTGAAAATTTTTATATCCAAAAGGACACCATGATAAATTTTCAATATTTCAAATAACGATTTTATTTCTTTGTTCTAATTGCTTTTATTTCATAGATTTGCCCAATCAAAAAAATGAAATTATGAAAAAGTTATTTGCAGTATTATTTGCAGGTGCATTATTGGCATCTTGCGGAGGGTCTTCTTACACCACTGATAAAGAAGAAGCTCTTGAAATGAAAAAAAGTCAAACTGAGGACATGAAGTCTTATTATGAAAGTGCACTAGAAATTGAGACAAACTTCTACGCCTCTCAAAAAGAAATCTTAGCAGATTTCGGAGGAAAAGAATCAACCTTAATGAATAAGGCCAAAACGAAAGATGAAAAAGCTTTGGGTGCCTTGGCTGATTTGAGAAATCTTGAATTAGGAAAAAGACGTGATATGGACGCCCTATCTAGAAAATACGAGGACAGCCATAGGGCTTTGAGTCAATCAATCAGAGATATTAATCAACTTAATGATTCTAAAGATTTAAAAGAATGGAGTAAAGCCATTGAGGCAGAAGAAAAAATTCAATCAGATTTAGCGGACAAGCACTACAAAGCTGTCGACAAGCTACGAAAAGATTGATTTTCAATTAGATGATCGAAAGCCACTTTAAAGTGGCTTTTTTTTGATTGATTATTTCATTATTATCCAGCTTCCCCTCAATCAAGTGTAATTGAAAATTGTTTGAAATGATGGGTAAGATGCTTACTCAGAATACGGTCCCACTGTTTTTTATTCAATGGACCATAGTTGGGATGATTGGTTATCAATTTCGGGTTCATTGAAAACACTTCATCATAATTTTCCCAAACACTTTTCAGTTCGTAGATGGCATCGGTTATAGTTGAATTTCTTATGACCCTGTTTTCAGGAGCAAAACTGACTTTAAAATTCTTGGGAAATTCAGCATCTGAATTTAAAATTTCGATCATCTTATTCCAGTATTTTTCTGGAACCTCAATTTTTTCCATCGGATTTCCTGTGGCCATATTCAATGAATCGCTTAGGTGCTCAATCATACCAATTGGACTCATATTTCCCCACAAAGGAGTCTCATTTTCTTTTAATTGTTTTAAGCAATTAAGAACCAAGTCCAAGTCCGGTTTAATGAAGTTCATTTTCAAAATTAATTTATGATTACGCCTTTTTGTCCTAAAATTTCTATCATTTGCATATTCTTCTCAGAGATTGACTCAGCAGGAAATACAAAACGTTTATCATACATTACCTCATTCACCCAAAAGCTTACCCAATATTCATTTGAGAGGCCAAAAACTTCCGGCATAATAGGCTCAATTCGCGCCGCCTCATTTGGCAATAAAACCTCAATTGAATGTCTTAAGGTTGACGTTTTAATTCTATCTCCGGTTTTGGTGTTTTCTCCGTATCCAGTGCTGGATATAATGATTCCCTCCATTATGTCCTCTCTAAGATTTAGCAAATAAGCATAATAAGACTTTTCGTTCTCTACCATCATTTCAACAATGGCAACTGAAACCTTTTCAACCTTTGGTCCCTTTAATTCATCCTTCATTAGTTTCTAATTTGAGATATAATTTTATCTGACATCTCTAAATATCTATACAAATCGATTGTATGTCCTATTTTTTCATTATTCAAGTCGCGAAACTTGTCATCGTTTAATTTGTTTTCAGGAATTTTATAATGTGAGTCACGCTTGGTCCCTAAGCGCACAATAACCCTGTTTTTATGAGGAATAGCAATCATATATTGCCCCATTAATCCTCTACAATAATACACGGGATTACCCCTGTTTTTATAGACCCATGTATGCCATCCGTATCTCATATTTGGTACTTTTTCTTTGGTGCTCATATTGGGGGTGTCAAGCATTTTTTTCATGTACCATTCAGGAACAATCTGAGCGCCATTGTAAAAACCTTTATTTAATATTAGTTGACCTAAGAGCGCATAATCTCTAGCCGTTGCATACATACAACAAAAAGCCTTTTCATCTCCCCCCTCCTTATCTAGACTCCAAAAAGCATCATTTCGAGCACCTAAAGGAATCCATAATTTTTCCGCAGCGTACTCATTAATTGATTTTCCCGTTGCTTTTTCGATGATAAATCCCAAAATCTGAGTATTCCCACTTTGATAATTAAACTTAATACCGGGTTTTTCTATTACCCTTAACCTAGTGACCAAACCATATAAATCGGTGCCATAATACCCCTCTGCTGCCTCAGATAAAGGATTTTTTCCACTTTCAATCCAGTCAAAACCAGCTGACATTGTCAAAAGGTGCCTGATGGTAATTTGTTCACGACCATTTTTTTTAAATTCTGGAATATAGTCGCCTGCCAAATCATCAACACTATTTATTTTGCCTTCTTCAATAGCAATGCCAACCAGCATTCCGATGACACTTTTAGCAGCCGAAAAAGAATTCGAAACCGTTTTATCGTGATGTTCATCCCAGTATTTTTCATAAATCAAAGTGTCGCCCTGAAATATCAAAAAAGCTTTGGTATCCATTTTTTCGTGATACTCAAGATCGGATTTGGTCAATTTGAGGGAAGGATCTTTTTCAAAAATAAAGCTGTATGGCTTACTCGATTTCTGTAGCTTGTTTACAGGGAAAAGCTCTAAGTCATAAATACTCGGGCCAGTTTTGCCTCTTAAATATGTTTTTGTAATACCAGAATATAGATAGTACCTCCCTGTCAATAAGATAAATACATTAACGAGCACCACAATGGTGATGATAACGTATATCAAATACTTTAATGTTTTTTTTATCAATGGAACCATTATTTATGCTTTATCTGAAAACCAAATAGTGATTTAAACTCTTCTATTATTATGTTTTCGACTTCTTGCATATCAACTTCAATACCAAGCTCTTTTTTCATTGAAGTTACAGCTTTATCATCTATTCCACAAGGCACTATATGAGAAAAAAAATCCAAGTTTGTATTGATATTGAATCCGATACCATGCATGGTGACCCATCTTGAACTTTTAACACCCATTGCACAGATTTTTCTGGCAGAAGGAAGTGCTGAATCAATCCAAACACCTGTCATTCCATCAATACGTGAAGATTGAATTCCAAATTTCAACAAGGTATTAATGACTGCTTGTTCTAAAAACCTCATGTACTTATGAATGTCTGTAAAGAATTGATCTAGATCCAAAATTGGATACACAACAAGTTGGCCAGGACCATGATATGTTATATCTCCCCCTCTATTAATTTTGTAAAATGAGGCCTCCTTGGATTTAACCTCCTCTGAGGATAACAAAAGATTCTCCTCTTTACCACTTTTACCAATTGTATATACATTTGGATGCTCACACAGTATCAAATAATTAGAAGGAGGTGGAAGGTTTTCTCCATTTCTTATTGCAATTTTACGGTCTATAGCCTGCTTAAAATATTTTTCTTGAATATCCCAAGCTTTCTTATAGTCAACCAATCCAAGATTGATTATCGTCACTTCAGGCAAAGGCATTGATTAAAATTTTGCAAGCTCACCCTTTAAATAATCAATGATCTCAATATCTATGATATCTGCGCCGTTCATTTCACAAAGGTAATATGACGCCCAATCGACAATATTTATGAGGTAAACAGATCTCTCAATGAATGAGTCACCTTTAGCGTGAACCAATAGGGTCTTTCCACATTTTTTCTCAACGGCTTCTTGAGAAATTTCAAATCTTTTATAATTCCTTGGATGAAGGTCTCCTGTATTAAAAAATATCGGAGCAAAGCGTTCGTCTCCGCCCGTCCAGCCAACCAATTCATTATGATTCATCTCAGGGATTACATGATGCCACCCTAAATATTTTGAATTTTCATTGAATTGCTGACGTGCTCTTACAATAACACCTTCATATTTTGACTCAGCATAATAAACTCCCACCTTATTGTATAGATGAGCAGCCATTTCTTTTGCCAAATCATGAATCGATTCTTTTTCATTGACAATCAATTCACCTCCTTTTAGCATACTCGTTTTATGGTCGTGTGATACAAATCCTAGACTCGCAAAAATATGTAGGAGCTGAATGACAGAATATGCCAATGCGCTTCTTGGAGGGTTTCCTCCGGGAACAATAATGCAATCATAATTATTTTCCGAACAAAACGACTCCAATTTTCCGCCACTACAAATACAAATAATATGGCTTCCTTTTGAATGAGCTTCTTCGATGGCCATTGTTGTTTCCTCCGTATTTCCAGAATAGCTCGAACCAATCACCAATGTGTTTTCATCTACAAAAGCCGGAAGGGTATAATCATTTACCAATGTTATGGGAAACTTGATTTCGTCCATTAACCAGTTTGCAACCATTTTCGCCCCAATACCTGAGCCACCAAGACCACACATTACGATAGTCTTTATTTCGTTTTGAGGTTGTTTTAAATTTGAGCTTTCAGCAATTTGAATGGCCTCCTCAATATTTTTTGGGAAAGCCTCTATTAATTCTTTCATTTACTTTAATTTTTACAATGGAATATTACCATGTTTTTTATTCGGTATTTTTTCTGTCTTGTTTTCAAGCATCTTGAATCCTGAAACTAATCTGGATCTAGTTTCTTTTGGAAGAATGACTTCATCAATTATTCCCCTTTCGGCTGCCCGATATGGATTGGCAAACATTTCCGCATATTCCGCCTCTTTTTCTAACCATTTTTCTTTCGGATTTTTAGCCGTGGCTATTTCTTTCTTAAATATGATTTCAGCAGCACCTTTGGCTCCCATAACCGCAATTTCTGCAGTGGGCCAAGCAAAATTTAAATCAGAACCAATACTTTTTGAATTCATTACATCAAATGCACCACCATAAGCCTTTCTTGTAATTACAGTAATTCTAGGCACTGTTGCTTCTGAAAAAGCATAAAGTAATTTTGCTCCATGTGTGATGATTCCTCGCCATTCTTGGTCAGTACCTGGGAGGAACCCGGGAACATCCTCAAAAACGAGTAAGGGGATATTAAAAGCATCACAAAATCGAACAAATCGCGCTCCCTTTCTTGATGAATCAATATCTAAAACCCCTGCTAAAGAAATTGGTTGATTGGCTACAATACCAATTGTCCTTCCCTCTATTCGAGCGAAGCCTACAACTATATTAGTTGCAAAATCTTTATGCACTTCTCTAAAGGAATCACGATCAATAACACATTCAATTACCTTTCGTATGTCATAAGGAACACTTGCGTTATCAGGTAGGATCGTTCCAATTTTATCTAAATTTGATTGTTCGAAATCAAATATTGGAGGATGAGGTGCCTGTTCTTGACAATTCTGTGGGATGTAGGTAATAAAATCACGAACCATTTTTAAACACTCAACATCATTCCCTCCTGTAAAATGATTCACCCCTGATTTTTCAGCATGTGCCTTCGCTCCGCCCAAATCTTCTGAAGACACTTCCTCGTGGGTCACGGTTTTTACAACATTTGGGCCAGTGACAAACATATACGAAGTTTCTTCTACCATAAAAATAAAATCAGTCAACGCGGGAGAATAAACAGCTCCTCCAGCACATGGTCCCATAATTACAGAAAGTTGTGGTATAACCCCTGATGCTCGTGTATTTCTATAAAAAATATCCGCATAACCCGCCAATGAAACAACGCCTTCCTGTATTCTCGCACCTCCAGAATCATTTAATCCAATTAATGGTGCGCCATTTTTAACAGCCAAATCCATGATTCGACAAATTTTTCCTGCATGAGTTTCTGACAAAGAGCCTCCAAGAACGGTAAAATCTTGTGAAAACACATAGATTAATCTTCCATGAATTGTACCGTAGCCTGTTACGACTCCGTCTCCTGGAATTTTTTGTTTTTCTAAACCAAAAGCGGAAGAACGATGTTCAACTAGGCCTCCAATTTCATTGAAAGAATCAGAATCCAAGAGAACAGCTATTCTTTCCCTCGCACTCAGCTTTCCCTGAGCATGTTGTTTTTCAAGTCTTTTCTCTCCTCCTCCTTCTTGAGCCTTAGCTCTCTTATTTAGTAAATATTCGTTTTTATCCATAATGATTGAAACTGAACAAAAATAGGGAAAATTTGGTCTTTAATTGCTGAAACAATATGCTTCACTTGATATTTCGAAATATCAAAAATGGCTGAACTATGAAAAAGGCAAAAAAGGCAGTGATTAATATGGTTTCGTTCATGTAAAAAAACAAACTCCAGAGATAAAGTACTACCCATAACAATAGGCGATATTGCTGAAGGTTTTGAGTCTTTAATATAATTTGTGCTCTTACAGGATATGGAACCCCTATTTTGTTCTCGTTTCGGATTTTCATGAACTCATTTAATAAAAGCAGAGGTAAAAGAACAGCTCCTTGAGGAATTCCCAACTCTTCATATGTTAAAAAGGCCAAAAAAGAATCACCAATCTTCAATTGGACAAATACCGATACAACGATACAATGAATTAATAATACCTCAATAAATGAATAGAGAAATCCCCTGAACAAAATTCTATTTCTGTTTTTTAGCTCATTCAATAGGTTCAATCTGCGTCTCAAAAAAAGTGTTCTGAAAATCAAATCAAATAAGAAAAACAAAGAAATAAAGTAAAAGCCCCAATCCCAAAATAAGAAACCAGCTAGCGGTAAGGCAACGTCTCCCAATAAAGCACTAATGATTTCTATCTTCTTCACAGCTTTTTTTTCAGTTGATCCGCTCGTTCCCTCGCCATGGACTGCTGTTCATTAAACTGATTTAAAGTAACCATAGGATTTCTTTCTTCAGGCTTTATCGCTAAAGCCAGAGCATAATTCTTCAATGCATTTGTGATATCTCCTTTATCCTGATAAGCTATCCCCATATTTACATATGCATCTAAGTGATTTTTGTCCTTTTCGACCACTTTAGAATAATAATACAATGCACTATCCAATTCATTGTATTTGAATTGAAGTATTTGACCTGTTTGACAATAGGCCTCAAAAAAAGTATCATCTTGGTTGATCATCTCCTCATAAATTTTCATAGCATCGCGCTCCCTTCCGAATTCCCCATATGCGTACCCTAAAGCGTATTTATAATCTAAATTCTCTGGTTGTAGTTGCACTGCTGATAAATAATGGTCTAGGCATAAAGGATCTTGTCTCTGTTGGAACAAAAGTCCTAAATGCATATATGCAACATGATACTCAGGGTCAATTTGAGTTATGTACGAATAAGTGGTTACCGTACTATCAAATAATGCCTCAGCAAATTTTTTAGATTCAGCATCATCTTTAATTGCAAAGTATCTAATCTTAAAAATGCTTCCTTTAAGTCTATGAGCATCAATATATTTTGCATCAATCTTTAAAGCTTTTTCAATCAAAATCTCGGCATTTTCAAAATCTTGTAGCAAGGCATAGGTGTTGGCAAGCCCCACAATTGCATCTGTATTTTTAGGTTGTTCATCTATGAGCTTCAAAAAATGCCGTTTAGAAACCAATTTGTCATTTTCTGTACTTGTCGGTCTATTCAGTAAAGCCTTAGCATATAATAATCTTGATTCAAATCGGTTGCTATCTAGCCTAAATGCAAGGGCTGCATCAGAAAATGCACTGTAAAAATCGTAATGATCTAAAGCGACATTTCCACGTTCGATGAGAGCCCCAACATCGTTAGGGTTTTTAGAAATTATCGAATTCAATTTTTCAATTTTTAATTCGTAACTGTCACCTTGGCTTGTCTTTGCAACAAAGTCATTTTTCTTCTCCGAATTCTTTGGGTCAGAACAACAACACAGCACAAATGTTAAGCTTATAAAGAGTATTAATTTAGTAATCATTAGCACAAAAATAATGGTTTTTGTTTTGCTCAATTAATTCTTAATTTTGTATTCAACTTTTTATGTAATCTCAATGAAAAATAGAGTGATTTTATTAGCCGCATTTCTGTTCTTCTGGGGATACAATACTTTATCACAAGGATGTTCGCAGTGTAAGTTGTTATCGGAGCAAGGAAGTGACTTAGATGAATCTAGCTTTGGTAGCAATATCAATATCGGAATACTATTCCTAATGGTTATTCCTTATTTGATTTTAATGTTTCTTTTTCGGGAACAAATTAAGAAGGTTTTCCTCAAAGTATTTGCGAAAAAAAGTTAATCCCATTTTACGATAATTTTACCCAATGACTTACCGCTCTCAAGAAGATGGTGGGCTTCGTGAATTTCATTTACATGAAACACCCCACCCGAATGTACTTTCAATTCATTGTTTCGGTATAGCTTAATGATTTCATTGAGTGCCTCCTGCATGATTACAGGTTGATGGTCTGCAATTTTTAACATATTCACACCAAGAATACTACGGGAACTCATCATCAAACCTGCAGGTATAATTATACCCATCTTTCTTAAAAAATTCAAAGCCGAAAAAA
>WTIB01000229.1:8566-30894 GCA_011522905.1 Crocinitomicaceae bacterium
GAATCCCCTTTGCGAATTGGCGACAACATATCTGTCATGTAATAGGCGGTAACGGCTTGTGTGCAAAGAGCCAATACCTCTTCACTAGGAAGATCATCGATTTCAATGGCCGAATTACCTTTGGTAATAACATGTTGTCCGTATCCACCGAATCGACAAAAGGCAAGAACTCTTTTTCCGATTAAAGACCGGCTTAACTCGTTTCCGACCTCAACTACCTCCCCAACGACTTCATATCCAATCACACAGGGCATTGGTGGGGCGTCTCTGTAAAGGCCGTTTCTCGCCATTACATCGGCATAATTCAAGCCGAATGCCTGATTTTTAATAAGTATTTCGTCTTGCTTTAAGGGCGGAAGCTCAATATCTCCAATTTCAAATGCCTGACTTGACGCTCCTTTTCTTTTTAATATAACAGCTTTGGTATTCACGTCAGAATCTAAAGGAAACACCTCCCATTACCTGAATGGGCTGAACAGGATAATTGTACCATTGATTGTACCGTTGAGCGAACATATTATTGAACTCTAAAAATGCAGTAACTCGTTTATTGTATCGATACTCTGCTCCAAAATTAAAGTCAACTATCGGACCAAGACTCAAATATAATTGACCGTCTTCTTCAATAACATCCTCAGCCATTTCATATACTACTGCCTTTCTTCCAGTTTCAATTTTTCCATTTAGGTTTAAAATGAATTTATCAAACAAATTATAGGTTCCGCGAAGGTGAAATTCCAATATGGGTAAATTCGGGGCATACGCATAATTCATTAACTCATAGCTGTTGAAGCGAGCCAAGCCATCAATTTTCAATTTTTCATCGAGTTGATAAAACATAGAAGCTTCAATCTTTGTATGATTGAGACTATCATAAATTACCTCGAACATATTGTTATACTCAGAAAGTGTATCTGTTCTGAAAAAAGCTTTATTCGTGATTTTTTTGAAACTCGCATTTACATTAAAGCCCATTCGTTTACTGAGTGTTCCTTTAATACCGCCATAAATATCATAAGGATTATTTTCATTCCGAATATTCAGCGATGGGTTTACGAACTGATTCTCATTAAAGAGTCCATTGAATGAATTTTGACTAAGCCCTCCACGTATTCCAGCGAATGGAATAAAAATGTCGTCAAACATAGAATACTTAATCTCGGCCCTTGGGTAAATATAAAAGCTCTTAAAAGAATCAAACATTTCAAATGCAATGGCAAAACCAACATCTACCTTGAATTTATTATCCATTAATTGAGTCAGTACTCCTGGATTTAAATCCAGAATTGTACTAGAGGGCGAATATCCTTCATAGGATTCAGATAAAAAAGCATAATTGTTGTGCCTTACGCCAAAGATTCCATAAAAAGTTTCACTCTTGTAATTGTACCAGCCTTTCGTATGGAAATCAATAGAATGTTCTCTTGCACGCCAACCAGAAAGTGAGTCTATCACCGGAGGTGTTGAAGGGGCACTATCATTAGTAAATGAATATTTATATGCAAGATCAACCTGATAATTCATCACCTCCATCTTTCCAAAATCCGAAGTGTAATTGAACTTTCCTCCTATACTTTGAAATCTCTGTGCAATGTCATCTCTTGGTACAGTGTCATTTGGAATGCCATAATAATTGAATCCATGATTAACATAATCAATCTGACCCTTCATAGAATATCTATTATCTACAACTTTCCCATAAATTGATGCACTAGTTCGGTCATAATTGGCTGGAGCAAAGTTGACTCCTTCGCGATTTTTGATGTTTCCGAAAAAACTAATGTGATCAAGAGAGAATCCGTAATGGTATCCCTTCGAGCGAGTAGAATTGTAGACAAGCTGACCTAAAGGCATGATTCCAGAACCCATACCAAACTTGGCATAAAAAGGGTACAATTGCTTCAATTTATCACTTGTTTCAATTTCGGCTGCCTTAATTTTATCTAGGTTAATTTGTGTTGGTTGTTGATAAACCAATAGAGGATATGATGGCACCTGAGAAGGCTTAACAGAATCAATAATTGTGGGGAGACTTGTAATCCTGAATGATGGCTCAACAACCCTACTTCCTCGGCCATCTATTGTCACATCAGGTGGCTGACTATAGCCCAATAAGGTTATAGACAAGAAGCAAAATAAAATGAGTAATTGTTTTCTAATTTTCATCAATTTCAATTTTTGTTTCAGGATCTTCCTCTTCAACAACTTCGGTTTTTAATAACTCTATTTGTTGCATTAATTCATTCGCTTCTTCGAGAATCCCATCATCCTGAACAGGGTAATGCTCAATTACAGCGTTTAAATTTTGTTCAGCCTGAAATAAATCTTCTTCTTTTATGAGTATTTTGGATTTCAATATGAGCCCTTTTGCTATCCAAAAATCATAACTTGGCTTCATTTGTAGTAGTTCCTGGATATCATTTTTGGCAGATTCAAGATCGTCTTGATTAAAATGAATTTGAGCAAGTGTGAACTTGGCCTCAGAGCCCATAAATGTTGTTGTATTGCTTACCAACCAGTTCAATGGATCCATGGCCTGACCATAATCATTCAGGTGATAACATGACAATCCAAGCGCATAATTGGCTTCCGCTTTTATGCTTTCAGTTAAGGATGGATTCTCCATAACAAACAAGGCATATTCCTTACTCATCTGATAATCGTTTAAGAAAAATGAACATCTCATTATTCCAAGACGAGCAGTATTAAGTGATGAAGGTGTGGAGGCAAGATTTGCCAGACGTTGATACTGATTTAACGCTTTTGAGTAATCTTTTATTTTATAATTATACACGGATACTATTGAAGCGGCCGTTTCTTTAAAGCTTCCAGAATTTGCATTTAATACCGCTTCGAAATTTTTAATCGCATTTATGGTATCTGCTGTTTGCCAATAAGAGTCTCCTAAATAATAATAAGCGTCACCAAGGTGTTTTCCTGATTCTTGAAAATTCTCCAAATAAACATTGAACTTGTATATGGCCTCGTTATAATTGGTATCTAGATAAGCCTGTAAGGCGGGCCCATAAAACAGATTTTCCTTCTCATCCTCTGAATAATCGATACATGAATACCGTTCAACAACATCCGCTGCCTTGCTCGGTTTATTTTGAGCTGTGTATATATCAAGTAACCCCTTCGCAGCTATTTCACAAATTTCAGACTCAGATTCGTGTTCTGAGAGAATTTTAAGGTATGCCGTTTCTGATTTTACATACTCCCATTTCTTAAAGTAAGAGTTTGCAATACCTATTTGTGCATCAATTACAAATGGAGAATTGGGATAGTCTGCAAGAAGCTGTTCATAATATTTCAATGCCTTGTCATTTTCTCCAATGGATGAATATGTTTTGGCCAATTCATAAGTCGCATTCATGGCATATTTTGAATCTGTATAATCGAGGAGGATTGAATTTAGATGGTTTAATTTATCATCTGTTCTTCCACTATAGCCACAAGTTTTAGCCATGTAATAAAGGGCCTTATCATTTAAAGCTGAATTATAGGATAAGGCTTTTTCATAAAATTCAAGAGCTAACGCATTTTCCTTATCAATGTAAAATCTGTCTGCTACCCTGAAACAAGCATCCACAAGTTTATTAATGTCATCAGGATTAGATTGAATATAAATTCTAAAATTCTCTGACGCGCGTGTAAATTCTTCTCTATTCTTATAAGCATAACCCATATTGTAATAGGCATCCACTTTTTCGGAGAAAGAATTGGAGGCAGGTGATGAAATGAAATCCTTATAATAGCTTATAGATTCTCGATATTTTTTCAATCTGTAATACGCATCGGCCATCCAATATTTGGATATTGCAACCAGTTCTGGATCAATAGGATGTATAGAAACATCTGCAAATGCCTTAATACTAGAATTGAACCTTCTTTTTGAAAATAGCTCGACCCCATGGTTATAAGAAATGGTCTGATATACCCTTTTTAAACGCACATCCAGGCTTGATAATTTATTCAGGGATTCTATGGCTTTTTTATAATTACTGGTTGAGGAATATACATTGATTAGATACTGATAAACATCTTTTTTACGTGGTGAATTTGGATAACGCTCAAGGTAATTTTCAAAAGCACGCACAGATTCATCGTACGGATTAATGTCAATTTCAAACGAAATCACAGCAAAGTTGTAAAGCGCATCTTCTTTGATTTTAGGAATTGCCGTCATTTCTGATGCACTCTCAAATGCGCTCCGAGCTGGCAGAAGTTTTTCGCTGAATAAATAACTTTCAGCTATTTGATACATCGCAATCTGCCCGAGACTATCGTCAAATCGTGCTACCTGATCTAAAAAATTGATTGCATTCTCATAATCTTTTAAACTGAAATAAGAATAACCCAATTCATAGGCATCATCTCTCGTTAATTTAGATTTTCTCGCATGCTTAATTAAGTATTCCGTAGCTTCTTGATAATTCCCTTTTTTATAATGGGCATGTCCAATGATATGATTTACGTCCGCCTCATGATTGATCAATTTACAGGCAAGAACCGTAGGTGCATACGATATCACTGCATCATGATTCTCTTGTTTGTGATAAATCTGAACAACATAATAGGGAACAATACCACAGTAATTTACATTTTTTTCAAGCTCTAAAAATTGCTCTAATGCCAATTGATAAGATCCCCTTTCATAACATAAATGAGCAAAAAAGTATTTACTTGGTGCTGCATATTGTGATTTGCCATTAAGATTTTCGCGGAAGGATTTAATAGCGAGTTCTTTGTTTTCATTTTGCAAAGCAGAATACCCTAGCTTAAAATGATACTCCTCTCTATACTTCGCATCTAAATCCGCCGCTGTTAGTTCTTCAAACCAAAGCTGAGCGTCATCATAAGTTTCATCATTAAAAAAGTATCTACCTATCCTAAAGCTAATAAGACTTCTATGGATATTCTCCGGGTATACTCGGTTGTATTCCATAAGTAAAGGGATGGCATCGCTATTGTAAAGTTCAAGTGCAGAAACCCCTTCATAATAGAGCGCCTTTTGATATAAAGGGTCGTTCGGATTATTACATGTATTTATAAAATCTCTAAACTCTTTTTTTGCTGCGCCATACTGCAAATGAGCATATAGCTCCTCAGCCTTATAATATTTTTCATAAAGACCATTGTACTTTTCTGTTCTTTGTGACAACAAAAATGAAGGGATGAGTATAATCCCAAACAACCAATATTTTAAACCAATTACGCGCACTTGACAAATTTAAAACGTCAGACAAAAGATGCCATTTAAAGCTTCAAAAGTTTTAAACCTTATGATGTTAAGATAAAAACGACTCATCACTCAAAATAGATAAGATGATTCTGCAAATTTGTATAAACACATAATGTCAATGTCAAAAGTCGTTACTCTAAAGGAAGCTCAAATATTTCAGCAAGGGAATAAAGTACTATCCGATGTTAATTTTGAAATTGAAGAATCTGAGTTCGTTTATTTGATCGGTAAAACGGGCAGCGGAAAAAGTAGCTTATTGAAAACCATATATGGGGAGTTGAAGCTCACAGAGGGTAATGGAAGTGTTGATAGCTTTGATTTGACAACAATAAAATCAAAGGAAATTCCTTATTTGAGAAGAAAGATTGGTATTGTCTTTCAAGATTTCCAGCTGCTCATGGATAGAAGTGTTATTCAAAATCTATATTTCGTTTTGAAGGCTACAGGGTGGAAAAAGAAAGAAGAAATTCATGACAGAGCGATGCACTGCTTAAGACTTGTTGGTATTGAGGATCAAGCGCAAAAAATGCCACATGAATTATCAGGAGGCGAGCAACAAAGGGTTTCTATAGGAAGGGCCTTATTAAATAAACCAAAATTGATTTTGGCAGACGAGCCCACAGGTAACCTTGACCCAGAAACTTCTGAGGAAATCATGAATCTATTGATTGCCATTGCAAAAGAAGAGAAAACTGCCATTCTTATGGCTACACACGACATGCACATCGTAAATAAATTTCCTAGTCGAATTGTGACCGTTCAAGATGGATTGGTTATTAATAATGACTAGCTTATTTCTCCTGCCAATGATTCGGATAGGAGGGTTCTAATTTCATCTAAGTTCTTATAGTTTCCGAGTAAAAACATCAGCTTTGTTACTGCTGCCTCTGTGGTCATATCACGGCCACTAACAACTCCTGCTTTATTGAAAAAAGAACTGGTTTTGTAGGCCCCTTGCTTTACTTCACCTGTGCTACACTGTGTGATATTTAAAACAATACCTCCCTTTTCTATAAAACCTTTAATGTATTTTTGAAATAAATCACTTGAGGGGGCATTTCCCGAGCCAAAAGATTCAATAACAATGGCCTTAGCTCTATGAATATCAAATAATTCTTTATAAATCTCTATATCAATTCCAGGATAAAGCTTAATCAAAGCAACGGTGTTGGAAAGACCTAGTAAAAATTTGGGAGATTCTATTTTTGTTCTAAGTAAAGAGCTCCATTTATAATTTATATTGACTCCTGCAAGTGCTATCTCCGGATAATTAGGAGACTGAAATGCTTCAAATTGATTAGAGCTCACTTTAGAGCTTCGATTTCCTCTGTATAAAGAATATTCAAAATAAACAGCAACCTCCTGAATAATTGATTCACCATTTGAATCTTTTGCCGCCGCAATTTCTATAGCCGTAATAAGGTTTTCCTTACCATCCGTCCTAATGACGCCAATAGGTAATTGGGATCCAGTAAAAATAATTGGTTTTTTGAGGTCCTGAATCATAAAGCTTAATGCGGAGGCAGCATAAGACATGGTGTCTGTTCCATGAAGAATGACAAATCCATTAAAATGGTCATATTCTTCTTTAATTATTCTTGCGATTTCAATCCAATCCTTTGGCTCCATTTCAGAGGAATCAACGGGGTTATTAAAACTTTTTGTGGTTATTTCAATTTGAAGTCTTTTCAATTCTGGAATGTGTTCATATACACTATTGAAATCAACACTACCTAAATGACCAGATTCAGGATCCTTGATCATCCCTATCGTGCCACCTGTATATAACACCAATACCTTACTCATGATGTGAACTTTTGAATTTGAAATAAATCATATGCATTGATTGTTGTTCTATCAATTATTTCTGTTGCATTACATTCATATATCTCCGATAGCTTTTCAACCACATAAGTTAAATACTTACTCTCATTCCTTTTACCTCTATATGGTCGAGGTGCTAAATATGGTGCATCTGTTTCCAATAATATATGGGACAAATCAATTCCCTTGATGATTGCTGGCAAGTCTGACTTTTTATAGGTAATTGTACCCCCAATTCCCAATTTAAAACCTCCATAGGATAAGATATGTTTGGCATCCCCCAATGACCCAGAGAAACAATGAAAAACCCCTCTTAATTCTTCTGTGTTTTCCTCATCCAATACCTCAAAAATTTCAGGATAAGAATCTCTTGCATGAATTACAATTGGTAAGTCAAGCTCCTTTGCCCATTTTATTTGAATTCGAAATGCATCAAGTTGCTGTTTTAGAAATGTCTTGTCCCAATACAAATCAATTCCAATTTCACCGACAGCTATGTACTGATGGCTTGCATGCAATAGTTTGTTTTTTATAAGTTCTAGAGTTTCAAGATATTTTTCATCCACAGCACATGGATGTAATCCCATCATGGGTATACATCTATCATACTCAGAACATAAATTTAGCATTGGTTCAATAGACTCCAAATCGATATTTGGTAACAACATGAATTTAACTCCAGATTGAAATGCCGTATTAATAACCTTATCTCTATCTTCATCAAACCTTGAGCTATAAATATGTGTATGGGTATCGATCATATTCAAAATAGGGATAAACTAACTCCCAATTGAAAGGGCATTAGCCGAACACTTTGTTCGGATGGAAATAAACTTAATGGATGAAATATTCCAATTAAAGACCAATTTCTTATTCCCAACCGACAATAAACTGAGGTATAGAACCACCTCATGTCCTGCATTTTATTTTCAAAATATTTTTCATTTTCATCCTCCCAATACTTTGTCTTAGAAAATATGGCGGGCTGTACCCCCAATCTTGTCCCGAGGATCAACTTAACATGTCTCCAGCCTAATGACTTTAGTCTTAATTCAAAGGGGACATAAAACTGATGTATGCTTAGCTTAGAAAAGATTAGACTGTCATTTGGGCTTGGATATTCAGTATCCACTGACTCATGTTGCGTATTAAAAAATACCCTATCAAGATTGTGATTTAAATAGGAGTATCCAAAACCTAATCCAAAGGTAACTCTCTCCGTCGATTTTAACTGTATATCTTTATTTAAACTAAAATGATAACCAATAGAACTCCACTTGTTTTCAAATGGATTAATATCTCCAATCCATGTATTATATGTCGCCTCAACGATGCATCTGTCGTATTTCCTGTAGTCTGCATCCTTCATAGGCCTATTGCCATTAAAGAACCAAAATAGTCCTGGCCTTTGCCTAGAAACCAAATTTTCGTCCTGCTGTGCATGAAGCAACATGGGGAATAAAAATAGTGCAATGCTTAGTCTCATTTTAAATGCCTTATTGATTTCTCCCAGTTCCAAGCGTCTTTAACAGCATCTTTAATGTCTTTTTTGGCTTTCCAATTAATTAAAGATAGCGCGTAATCAACATTTGCATATATTTCTATTACATCTCCTGATCTCCTTGGACCAAAAGCGTAATTCAACTTGATGTTATTTTCCCTCTCAAAAGTCTTAACCAAATCCAATACACTGGTCCCCTTTCCCGTGCCAATATTTATAATTTCATTACACCCTTTTTGCTGAGCAAATAGATAGTCAATCGCTTTGACATGTGCTTCAGCAAGATCCACAACATGGATATAATCTCGAATACATGTGCCATCATGCGTTGGATAATCATTACCAAAAATGGTAAGTTCGTTATGAAGACCAGCAGCCGTTTGAGTGATAAATGGCAAAAGGTTGTTTGGTTTTCCCACTGGCAATTCGCCAATAATACCAGATTCATGAGCCCCTATTGGATTGAAATACCTTAGACTCATCATTTTTAAATCCCCTTGTGATGTAAAAAGGTCCTCTATGATTTGTTCTCCTAACCATTTTGTATAGCCGTAAGGTGATGTTGGAATAGCCCTTTCGGTTTTTTCATCTACCTCTTTAATTCCTGAAGGTTCTCCATAAACCGTACATGAGGATGAAAAAACAAATGGAATTTGTGGATTTCTTTTGATCACAGTCAAAATGGAATTTAACCCTGAAATATTGTTAGAATAATACTTTAACGGATTTTCAACTGATTCCCCAACTGCCTTATAAGCCGCAAAGTGAATAACTCCAGAAATGTCAAAAGTTTGAAATACCTCGTTTATTTTATTTTGATCACAAACATCACACACAACATGCTCCGGCTCCTTTCCAATAATTTGTTTGAGACGCTGAATAACTGAAGGGTCCGAATTCCTGTAATCATCAAGGATAAGAGGTTCATACCCTGCTCGAATCAACTCCACTACTGTATGTGAGCCGATATACCCCGCTCCTCCCGTAACCAAGACCTTCTTTGCCATATTTCAAAGGTAGAGAAATTCAATTATTTTTATAGTGTGAAAGAAAATGAATTTAATTTTAGATCAAGGTTACCATCCAGGGCCTCTAGGCTGACTTTACTTAAATTAATTTTTTATGCCATTATATCCATCGGTATTTTGATTTTCCTGTACATGAAGTATTTTTGAATTTATAATTATCGATATGCTTAATTTTCTTTTTTTCTTAATCCTATTTCCCTCTGGTTCTTCATCAGATATCAATATCAATATTGAGGGTATTGAGGAATTAAAAGGCTCCATGTTCATCGCTGTTTTTGACGACCCCGTTTCATTTCCTGAGTTTGGAAAACAATATAGAGAAATGGTTTTACCTGTAAGGAGTAAGGAGCTCAGTCATACATTTAAGGATCTCCCAAACCATACATATGCAGTAGCTGTATTTCATGACATAAATGATAATGGAATTTTGGATAAAAATGCCTTAGGAATTCCTCTTGAGCCTTATGGATTTTCTAGAAATGCGAGAGCTAGATTTAGTGCTCCTCCATTTGAAGATGCAAAAATTGAATTAATAAATAATATTGAAATTCAAATTGATATTCAATAATGGTAACAGTTTTATTCAAACTCCATTAAGACCTCGCCTTTGTCAACAACCTGTTCCTCGCTGATAAAAACCTCCTTGACAATTCCTTCACCGTCAGACTTTAAGATGTTCTCCATTTTCATGGCCTCTAATGACAATAACGAATCTCCAATATTAATTTGATCTCCCGCTTTTACCATTATCTTAAGGACTCGACCAGGCATTGGAGAAGTTAATTCTTTTAACCTTTTAGCTTTTTGCTTATCCAAACCTAGCTGAGAAATCAAGTCCAATAATGCATATTTTCTCTTAACCTCAAATACCCTGTGATTCAATTTTAATTTGAGAAAATGGTTTTCTAAATTTTGCTCTAAAATTTCCCCATTGTATTTTGTACCATTGAAATAAACCGTAAAAAAGCGCCTGTCTGACCATTCTATTTTAGCGTTACCCTTGGGTGTTTGAACCTCTCCATCAATTAAAAAAACATTACTATCTGACATGTAACAAATTTATCAATTCTTATTGAACTCGGGTAAGCATGTATTTAATATCATTTTCTGATTCAATGGTCTCTGTATGGTGATTTTCAGATAGAGACTCAAAAACTATTTCATTTGCAAGTACTTCATCAGAAATATACTTTTGATTCTCTTCTATAGCCCTTTTAATTAACTCTGAGGATTGAATACGAACGGATATTCGATCCGTAACATCAAATCCTTGCTCTTTTCGTGAATTTTGTACCCTATTGACAACCTCTCTTGCAATTCCTTCAAATTTGAGTTCATCCGAAATTGAAATATCCAATGCTACCGTTAGTCCATCCTCATTAGAGACAAGCCAGCCAGGAATGTCTTTTGTATCAATTACAACATCATTAAGATCTAAAACAATATCCTCTCCATTAATCTGACCTCCCCACATTCCATCAGCTTCAATTTTAGCAATTTCTGTCGATGACCAGGTCGAAATAAGTGAAGCGATAGCCTTCATGTGCTTACCATATTTCGGGCCTATTGTCTTAAAATTCGGCTTGATACTTTTTACCAAAATATCATTGTCCTCTGAAATCAACTCAAGCTCCTTAACATTCACCTCTGAAAGAATAAGATTTTTTACGTGATTTAAATTCTCAGCCGTTTCCTTATTTAAAGTCGGCACCATAATCTTTTGTAGGGGCTGTCTGACTCTTAATCTCTCTTTTTTACGCAAACCTAAAACCAATGAGCATACACGTTGGGCGAGATCCATTTGATTTTCTAGTGTCTGTTGTATAATATCCTGATTAGAGGTTGGAAAATCCGCAAGGTGTACCGATTTTTTATCCGATTTTTTAGACCCTTTATTTAAATCCAAATACAACTGATCCATAAAGAAAGGAGCAATAGGAGCAGATAATAACGCAATGGTCTCAAGGCAGGTATACAAGGTTTGATAGGCAGCAATTTTATCTTTTGGATTGTCATTTTTCCAAAATCTACGCCTGCATAACCTCACATACCAATTCGAAAGTTGTTCCGTTACAAAATCTTGAATAGCTCTTCCCGCTTTGGTGGGTTCATAAGAAGAGTAACAATCATCCACAATGTCAATTAATGAATTTAATTTTGAAAGAACCCAACGATCAATTTCAGGACGATCTTGTAGAGGAATTTCATCCTCAGAATAGTCAAAGCCATCCACGTTTGCATACAATGAGAAAAAGGAATACGTATTATACAAAGTACCAAAGAACTTTCTTTGAACCTCAACAATACCATCAATATCAAACTTCAGATTATCCCATGGTTGCGCGTTGGTAATCATATACCACCTCGTAGCATCTGGGCCATATTTTTGAAGTGTCTCAAACGGGTCTACTCCATTTCCGAGACGCTTTGACATTTTTTGCCCATTTTTATCCAATACCAATCCATTTGAAACCACATTTTTGTACGCAACTTTTTCAAATACCATCGAGGAAATAGCGTGTAGTGTGTAAAACCATCCTCGTGTTTGATCTACCCCTTCTGCAATGAAGTCAGCAGGATACGAAGTGTTGTTTTCAATTTTATCTTTGTTTTCAAAAGGATAATGCCATTGGGCATAAGGCATAGAGCCAGAGTCGAACCAAACATCCATTAAATCAGACTCTCTCCTCATAGGCTTACCGGACTCAGAGATCAATACAATAGCATCAACGATATGCTTGTGTATATCAACCTTATCATAATTGTCATTGCTCATATCACCTGGGACAAAATCAGCGAGTGGATTATCCGACATCAACCCGGCTTCAACGGCTAAATGACATTCGTTTTTTAAATCTTCAATAGAGCTTATGCATTTCTGCTCAAGACCATCTTCTGTTCTCCAAATAGGGATTGGAATTCCCCAGTATCTCGAACGGGAAAGATTCCAATCATTGGCATTTTCCAACCATTTTCCAAATCGTCCGGTTCCAGTTGATTGGGGTTTCCAATTGATGGTATTATTTAATTCTACCATCTTCTCTTTGTGGTCCGTGACCTTAATAAACCAAGAATCTAAAGGGTAATATAATATGGGCTTATCTGTTCTCCAGCAGTGTGGATAGCTATGTTCATATTTTTCCACTTTAAAGGCCTTGTTTTCTTCTTTAAGCTTTACAGAAATAAGAACATCAACAGACTTTTCCGGTGTCTCATCCTTGTTGTAGTATTCATTTTTTACATACATACCCGCAAAATCAGAAACCTCTTTTCTGAACCTGCCCTGAAGATCCACAAGTGGAACTAGGACTTCTTGTTCATCTCTTACAAGCATTGGAGGGACTCCAGCATCTTTAGCCACTTTTGCATCATCAGCTCCAAAAGTTGGTGCAGTATGAACAATTCCTGTTCCATCTTCGGTCGTCACAAAATCTCCTGGAATAACCTGAAATGCATTTTCGGCATTTTCCGCGGGAAGACAATAGTCAAGCAATTGCTCATAACGAATACCTACCAAGTCTTTTCCGGTACACATATCACCAACGAAATAAGGAATCTTTTTATCTCCAGGATTATATTGATGAAGGTCGTCAATACTATCTACAGCGAAAAACAATTTTGAAAACTGATATGAAACTAAATTTTTAGCCAACACAACATTCGTTTGCACGTGAGTGTATTGATTGAATGTAGTTACACAAACATATTCGATTTTTTCACCAACCGTAAGCGCAGTATTAGAAGGAAGCGTCCAAGGTGTAGTTGTCCAAGCCAAAAGAAACAAATCTCCTTCAATACTAAAGGGAGCTTGAGCCGGATTAATGACCTTAAATTGAGCTACAGCCGAGGTGTCTTTGACATCTCTATAACATCCAGGCTGATTAATTTCATGAGAAGATAAGCCTGTTCCAGCCTTTGGAGAATAGGGCTGAATCGTATATCCCTTGTATAATAAATCCTTTTTGTATAATTCTGAAATAAGCCACCAAACGGATTCCATATATTTAGAGTGATAGGTCACATAAGGCTCTTCCATATCCACCCAATATCCCATTTTTTTGGTAAGGTCATTCCAGACATCTGTATATTTCATTACTGCTTTTTTACAAGCAGCATTGTATTCGTCAATGGTGATTTTTTTTCCGATGTCTTCTTTTGTAATCCCAAGTTCTTTTTCTACACCCAATTCCACAGGAAGACCATGTGTGTCCCACCCCGCTTTACGGTTAACCTGGTATCCTTTTAAGGTTTTAAATCGACAAAATATATCCTTTATCGACCTAGCCATCACATGATGAATCCCAGGCATACCATTGGCTGAGGGAGGTCCTTCAAAAAAGACAAAAGGCTCAGCCCCTTCTCGAGATAATACTGATGCCTCAAATATGGAATCACGATCCCATACCTCCTGAATTTTTGTAGAAATCTCAGGTAGGTTTAATCCCTTATATTCAGGATACTTATTATTCATTTTCAATTCATTAAAGAAGGTGTAAAATTAGGAAGATTCGTTGAATAAAAATAGAACTAAGTACTTAATTCACTATTCAGGTCTTTTAATTAATGAAACAAAAAAAAGAGGCTCAGTAAAGCCTCTAAATTTATAATCTTTTGAAAGCTTACTGTTCCACTCTTCTCATGAGATACTTGTATGTTGTTTCCCCCTCTGAGCTTGTTGTGACCGTTTGTTCCACATATTCCCAGCCATTTTTATCCATAAAATTTAAAGCATCTACGCTAGAGTTGAAAGAAACAACCTTTTTGTCTTCATTCATAATGTTTTGGCGTTTCATTGACCACTTTTGACCATAATCAACATATACCTTAACCTTTGTAGGATTCAAAAGCCTTGCTGTAACCCGCAACTCACAAAATTGAATGTCCTCATTATTAATATCGACCTCATTGACCAATACATGTTGGCTAAATACATTGGCTGATAAAACATTCCAATCGTAAAACTTAAAATCTTAATTTTTTTCATCTTAATAGTTCGTTTATTTTATATTATTTTCGGTTGAAGATACAATAATAAAACCAAATGAAACGCAGAGATTGGATAAAGCTAAACGGCTTTGGAATGGCTTCCTTTTTTTTATCTATTCATGGAAAAAAATCATTACTAATTAATAAAAATTATCCTGAAATTTCTTCAATAGATTTTGGAAAGGACTTTTTGTGGGGTGCTGCATGTGCTTCATACCAAGTAGAAGGGGCGTGGAATATTGATGGTAAAGGGCCCTCTATTTGGGACTCTTTTACACATAAAAAAGGAAAGATTCATCAGGGAGATAATGGCAATACTGCAACAGATTTTTACCATCGATATGCTGAGGATATTGCCTTGCTAAAGTCAATGAACTTTAAGGTGTTTCGATTTTCCATTTCATGGTCGAGAATCTTTCCATCGGGCACTGGAGAAATCAATCAAAAAGGAGTTGAATTCTATCATAAAGTAATCGATGAGTGTATCAAGAACAACATTGAGCCTTGGATTACCTTATACCATTGGGACCTTCCTCAAGCACTAGAGGATAAAGGTGGATGGACAAATAGAGAAATTTTGGATTGGTTTAAAGAATATGTTTCTTTTTGTACACTGGAATATGGGGCCAAGGTCAAAAACTGGATGGTGATGAATGAACCTGCCGCATTCGTTGGATTGGGTTATATGCTTGGGTATCACGCACCTGGTAAAAAAGGACCGTATAAATTTCTTAAGGCAACGCATCACGCTTGTTTGGCCATGGCTGATGGGGGACGAATGATTAGAAAAAATATTACTGATGCCAACATAGGCACTACCTTCAGCTGTTCTCATATTGATCCGTATAGAGATGGACCCACGAATGCTTATAAGGACCTTGGCGCTGTTAAGCGTATGGATGCGCTGTTGAATCGCTTGTATATTGAGCCCTCCCTTGGATTGGGATATCCAATTGATGGACTTCCAGCATTAAAAAGAATCCATCGCTATTTCGAACCAGGCGATGAAGAGCGTCTGAAATTTAAATTTGATTTTATTGGGCTTCAAAACTATTTTCGCGTCGTAGCCAAAAAAAGTATATTTCCCCCTTTTCTTTGGTCCAAACAAATTTCCGCTGAAAAAAGGGGAGTCCCTATGAACGAAATGAATTTTGAGGTATATCCCGAAGGGATTTATAGTGTGATCAAACAATTCTCGAAATATAATATTGACAACATCATTATTACTGAAAACGGGGTTTGTTATAAAGATTTTATCCAGAATGGAAAAATTCATGACCATGAGAGAATTGCCTTTTTTAAAGCTTATTTAGCGCAAGTCCTGAAAGCTAAAAAAGAAGGAGCTCCCGTATCGGGATACTTTGTATGGAGTCTTACCGATAATTTTGAGTGGAGCGAGGGGTACGAGCCAAGGTTTGGCTTGATTCATGTAGACTTCAATACCCAAAAAAGAACAATAAAAGACTCAGGGCTCTGGTTTAAAAAGTTTTTGCTTCACAAATAAACCTTTTATCCTGAATACAGTCAAATAGGAGTAAGCAATTAAAATTGATAAGGCTCATTACATGAAATCCGAGGAAATTATTTGGGTAGAACAAATCGTATCAGGAGGTGCTGATGCCGAAAAGGCTTTTCAAGCATTGTCCGTAAAGTATGGGCCAAAAATGTATACACAGATTTTTAGGATTGTGCAGAACGAAGCTATTGCTAAAGACGTTCTTCAGAATGTTTTCATTAAAATATGGAAGAACCTATCGAGTTACAAGAGAGAATCAAGCTTATATACTTGGATGTACAGAATTGCCCATAACGAAGCATTAACAATGCTAGCCAGTGAAAGCAAAAGAAAACATTTGTCTATTGACAATTCAATTATTAAAATTATACCAGGTCATCAAGCTCTCGATTCTTTAGAAGGGGAGAAAGTATATCAATTATTAAGAGAGGCCATTGACACTTTGCCGGAAAAACAAGCAATCGTTTTTGAGTTAAAGTATTTTGAAAATCAAAAATATGGTGAAATTGCCCAACTTACAGGCACCTCTGAAGGCGCTCTAAAGGCAAGTTATCATATCGCTAAACAAAAAATTACCACTTTTTTGAAGGCGAAATTAAACCATTAAGCTTTTGAATAGTCAAAGAATAAAATGAAGAAGGAAAAAGACATATTAGATCATATCCAACCGGAAAAAATAACGACTCCGAGCGAAGCATACTTTAAAACGCTTGCGAAAAAAGTAAGTCTTGAGGAGCGTCATTCTACTTTTGAAAATCGACGATTTATCAAAATTACTGGTTTTGCGCTAGCGGCTGCAGCTGTTCTATTTATGGCGTTTGTTCTATTTAATGACTTTTCAAAACCAACAAAGGAATTGAAGGTTGAAAAGGATCTTTTCTATGATGTGAATGACGAAGAAATATATGCCTATGTGAATGAACATATTGATGATTTCACCATAGACGAATTGTCGATTCCATTAAGTGATGAAGCCATCGAGGAAGATTTTTATTTAACGGATATCAGTCAGGATGAAATTATAAGTTATATAGAAGCTGAAAATATTGACCTAGATGAACTTGAAGACGAATTATTAATTTTTTAAAATCAATTATTATGAAACATGTATTAGTATGTATTATTTTACTGGGTAGCCTAACAGCGTTTGCTCAACAGCCTAGTAAAAATCCAAAAATCCAAAAAGAAAAAATTGAGCAAAGAAAAATTGCATTTCTAACGCAAAAATTGGAACTGACAACTGATGAAGCTCAGGAATTTTGGCCAATTTACAATGAGATGCACAAGAAGATCAAAGAAAACCGGTCTTCAATGAAGAAGCTATTTGCTCCTGTTAAGGAAGGAAAAGGCAATATGGATGAAGCGGCTTACAAGAAGATCATGGAGAGCTCTCATGAAAATGCAAAAGAATCTCTTGACATTAAAATGGAGTATGGAGAAAAAATGGCCAATGTGATTGGATACAAACGTGTTATTGATCTCGGAATGGCCGAAAAAGAGTTCAAGAAACGACTAGTGGAACGCATGAAAGGATCTCAGTCAGGCAAAAAGGGGGAAATGGGTAAACCAAACCAAAGGCATCTTATCGAAAAAGATAAATAAAAAACAAAAGCCGGATTAATCCGGCTTTTTTCTTTTCTTAAAATTCAGCATTGTCTGGCGTTCTTGGAAAAGGAATCACATCTCTAATATTGGACATCCCTGTCAAGAACATTACCAATCGTTCAAATCCCATCCCAAAACCAGCATGAGGAACTGTCCCTAAACTCCTTGTTTCTAAATACCACCAAAGCTCTTCTTTTTCAATATTGAATTCCTCACATTTTGATTCAAGTACTTCAAGTCTTTCCTCCCTTTGAGAGCCACCAACAATTTCACCTACACCTGGAAACAAAACATCCATGGCAGCTACAGTTTTCTTGTCATCATTCACGCGCATGTAAAATGCTTTGATTTTTGCAGGGTAGTCACTAAGAATAACTGGACAGTTAAACTCTTTCTCAACGAGATAGCGCTCATGCTCACTTTGTAAATCAATCCCCCATTCTACAGGGAATTGAAACTTCTTTTTTTTGTAATGCTTTGAATTTAATAAGACATTAATCGCATCAGTGTAGCTCAATCTTTTGAATGGATTGTCAACCACAAACTTTATACTCTCAATTAAACCCAATTTATTTCTTTCATTTTGAGGTTTTTGAGCCTGCTCTTTAGCTAAACGCTCATCTAAAAATTTCAATTCTTCTTGACAATTTTCTAAAATATAGTTGCAACAATATTTCAAAAAATCTTCTGTTAAATCCATATTGTCATTCAAGTCATTGAATGCCACTTCCGGTTCAATCATCCAAAATTCTGCCAGGTGTCTAGAAGTATTGGAGTTCTCAGCGCGAAACGTAGGGCCAAAAGTATAGACCTTACCTAAACCTAGGGCAGCCAGCTCTGCCTCTAACTGACCAGAAACAGTTAGATTCACTTGTTTACCAAAAAAATCCTTACTGAAATCCACTTTACCTTCATCATCTAAAGGTGGGGATTTAGGGTCCAATGTACTTACTCTAAACATTTCCCCCGCCCCTTCCGCATCTGAGCCTGTCAAAATTGGTGTGTGGATATAGTTGAATCCTCGATTATTAAAGAATTGATGAATCGCAAAAGATGCTGCATGACGGATTCTAAAAACCGCTCCAAAGGTATTCGTTCTGAACCTTAAGTGCGCTTGCTCTCGTAAAAAATCAAAGCTGTGTTTTTTTGGTTGTAATACTGTTTTTTGAACTTCATCCGGGTGAGCATCACCAATAATGGCTATCGTAGAAGCCTGAATTTCATATGCCTGTCCGGCACCTTGAGATGAAACCAGCTCTCCTTCAACAGAAATTGAAGATCCGGTAGTTATTCTTTTTAGTATAGCTTCAGCAATATTTTCAAAGTCAATTACGGCTTGAATATTTCCCATGCAAGACCCATCATTAAGCTGTATAAACCGATTACTTCTAAAAGCACGAACCCAACCTTTTACCAAAACAGTTTTCCCCAAATAATCACTTCCATTGGTAAGAAGCTCAGCGATTTCAATTCTTTTCATAGAGCAAAATTAATGTATTTTTACGTGTACAACTGCATTCGCTAATGGTATATTTATGACATACGCAAACAAAATCTATTCTGTAGTGAGAACGAAATTGATATTACTAATTTTTCTATTCGCATACGCTATTTTTTTTGGACAAAATGTTCATGGAATTGACGTTTCTCATTGGCAAGGGAATATCAATTGGAGTGACGTGGCCAGTGATGGCCAAGTATATGCTTGGGCAAAAGCTTCAGAAGGAATGACTTATCAAGACCCCCAGTTTACGGCTAATATGTCAAACGGAATTGATGCTGGTGTAATTATGGGAGCATATCATTTTGCCCGGCCGGATAATAACCTGGCCATACAAGATGCTGAAAACTTTTTAAATACTGCCGGGGCATATATTGGAGCTGGATTCCTCCCTCCTGTACTTGACCTAGAAAACCCTTATTCTGGAGGACAAAGTATTGATTTGTTGAGCTTATTTTCCTCAAGTGATCTCAGTTCTTGGGTTATGGAATGGTCAAACACAGTAGAATTACAGACCGGAATTGCGCCGATTATTTATGTAAATGGAAATTATGCCAACTATTTAAACACGAGCGTAAACATGTATGGTTTATGGTTTGCACAACCCGATGAAACACTAAGCCCTCCTGTAAATATTGGCGTTTGGGATAATTGGTTGTTTAAACAATATTCATGGTGGGGAGAGGTATCGGGAATCGTTGGTGATGTGGATTTAAATATTTTTAATGGAGGCATGACGGAATTTAATGAGCTCATCGGTGTTAATACTACTGATATTTCATCTGACCCAAATGAAATAAGAGTAAAAATCTTTCCAAATCCCGTGCAAAATGAAGTACAATTACACGGTTTACCCCAAGATGTAAATCAAGTTTTCATTTCAGATTTAAAAGGTAAGATTCAAATATTTCAAGTGGAGGGTAATAAAATTGATGTTTCAAAATTAAGTCCGGGATTCTACATGATTGCTGTTTTAAAGAATAATCAGCATTTTCAGATTTCTAGATTCCAAAAAATGTAATCATTCGAGTTTAAGTTTCCATTTCCAAAACATGTAATTATTGGGTCTTTAATTGCATATTTGTAAAAAATAAACCTATGAATGCCGCACAAATTCACCTATTATCTAACCATATTCCCTTAGCCCTTCCCTTTATCGGAATTTTGATTCTTTTGATTTCAATTTTTATAAAGTCCGATATTGCCAAAAGAATCGGTTATTTGATTTTAGTTTTAGGAGGTTTGTTTACCATCCCCACTTTTCTTTCTGGAGAAGGTGCAGAGGAAATTGTTGAACAAATAGGCCGAAGCCATGATCTTATTCATGAGCATGAGGAGTCAGCCGAAACCTTCGCGTACCTGAATTATTTGTTGGCCTTATTAGCCGCATTTGCTCTTTGGTTTAATTGGAAAAAGGCAAACTGGGAAAAATATCTTTTCATGGCGGTGCTTACCTTAAGTATTGTAGTCGCTGGATTTGCCTTGTGCACAGGGGAGAGCGGTGGAGAAATCAGTCACCCTGAGATTCATTCAAAAAAATAGAAAGACTATTTACTTTCCGTTAAGTGCAGACATGGTTAGATTGACTCCTATTGTGGCAAAGGATTTTATGAATTCAATGCATACTTCTAATCTTTCTTCTAGTTTTTCCAATTCTTCACTCGACCATTTCCCTAGAACAAAATTGGATTGTTGCCCTTTTGAATATTCACTGCCAATTCCAAAGCGAAGACGACAGTATGTTTTTGTTTGCAAGACGTATTGAATATCCTTTAACCCATTATGACCGCCATCGCTACCCTTCGATTTCAATCTGAGCTTTCCAAATGGCAAGGCCAAATCATCACTTATTACAAGTAATCGTTCTATTGGGATTTTTTCCTTTTGAAGCCAGTATTGAACTGCTTTTCCTGAGAGGTTCATATATGTAGTCGGCTTGATTAGAATAAGGGTTCTTCCTTTATACTTGATCTCTGTCTTTTCACATAATCGATCCACTTTAAAAGGTGCATCCATTTCATCAGCCAATTTATTTAATACATCAAAACCAACATTATGACGGGTATGGTCATATTGACTTCCAGGATTTCCTAAACCGACAACTAAATATTTCATTTTAATTTTTTACCAATGTGGACATGCATCACATGTATTAACAGGTCGAAGATAAAAAAGCCAGCCAGCAACAACATGGTATTCGAGATATCCAAAACGATGACTAGCAATGGCATTATAATCCCCTGGTCTTGTTTTGACGTTATTTTGAAGCATATAGCCCGCACTAGCTCCAGGCTGAATGTAAAAATGTTTGAAAAATTCAAACCTGACATCAACATGACCAGAAGCTGCAAGTCCTGATAAAGAACTTGTTTTAACTGTCTTTACTCCGGCAAAGGTGAAATCGTTAAATGACAATATGGTTCCCGCGCCAAATCCGAGTATTGAGGATAGGCCAAACCATGCGCTATTTTTTTCTCTATACCATTGATCTATTCTAGAAATTTCTGCACGGATATAATTGAGTCCATTTGTGTTTTCGTAGTGAAATGTTGATTCTTCTGTATTGATGGGTTCATTTAAATAATATCCCGACCAATTAGTCGTATTATCCACTCCTGGATTGATCTGTCCAGTCAAAGTGTACGGGATGTTATGGCGAAGCACATACTTCATGTGGTCATATCCAAGCGAAATAGCCCAATGGTGTTTATACAAATAACCTATTCTAAAATTAAACTGCGGGACCGATAAATTTTTGATGTTCAAATAGCTATCAAAGCTGAAAGCCTCGGGTCGATCTTTAGCCTCGCAACCAGCGATAGTAAAGTTGTATCCTGTTCCAATAAAATTGATATCGCTTTTAGAATAATAGCTTCTATTATAACCCCACTGTGCAAAAATGGCTCCTTTGGCATAGGATTTCTTAGGTTTGGGTCTATTGTATCTTTGCGCACAAAAGGTGAAAGGAATTAGCAGAAATAAAACGATATAAATATTCTTTATCATCCCGAAATTATTTTTAACCATTCGTCTTGAGAAATAATATCTTCAAGTACATAATGTTGTTTAAAATTTTTATCATGCCATTCTACAAGACCAATGAATTTACCAAAATATACAGC